>CALCCH010000280.1 GCA_937899855.1 uncultured Saprospirales bacterium
CGGGTTTGCGACGGCCGGGGGGGGTGGTACCATCCGCGACATCCTGCTAGGTAGCCATCCGGGGGGTTGGATGCTCGATCTCAACTACCTGTCCGTCTTTGGGGTAGCGGTGGTCCTGAGCTATCTCTTTCAAAGTCGAATTTTGCGTTTGCGACGGACGATGTTTTTGTTCGATACCATCGGCATCGGCTTGTTTACGATTTTGGGGGTCCAAAAAACCCTGGGCTTTGGCCTCTCGCCGGTCATTGCGGTGATGATGGGAACGGTGTCGGCGGTTTTTGGTGGGGTGTTGCGGGATACGCTTTCGAACGAGGTACCGCTGATTTTTCGGGAAGAGATTTACGCCACAGCCTGCGTAGCGGGAGGCATCCTATTTTTACTCCTGCGGCGGACGCCCCTGACGGAGCCCTCGATCATTGCGCTGACCATCTGTTTTATCATCGTTCTGCGAATCGTGGCGGTCAAGCGTAAGTGGACGCTCAACTTTTCGGAATCGGGGGAGGCTTAGGAGGGGCCTGGCGGGGGGGATTCCATTTTGGTTTGGAATTCGGAGAAATAGGACCCGCGGCGGTAGTGGTTGAGGAAGTGGCGTACGGTTGGGGACAGGTTGGGGGGCAGGGCGAGTAGGGGAAACCAAGCGGTTTTGGTAAATTTATCGGGTTCGCGGCTCATCAGGTCGCCCGACCAGTGGGTAGCCCGGAAATAGAGGACGATGCGCGTCTCCTTGGTGCCTTTCTTTTTGTGGAGGGTATGGACCAATTTGAGATCTTCGGATTTGATCTCGATTCCGGCCTCTTCCATGCTTTCGCGAATCAACGCGGCCTTGATCAGCTCGTGGTTTTCTACCGTTCCGCCCACCAGCGTGTACTTCCCTCCGTTGGTACTGGTCTGCTCCAGCAGGAGGATGTCTCCCCGGTGTTCGATGACCAATCTGGCTTTGAGTATCAATTTTGTTTGGCGCATGGGCGGCCCGGCTTATTGTATCAATTGAATGTGAGGATCAAAGATATTTCCTTTATCCACAATTTAAAATGAAAAGCCCGCTAAACTCCGGTCCGCGGCCCCATTTCTCCCGGCGGAGAGGTCGGAGTTTTGTAATAAATGGCCTCGGGTGCGCATTTTCCAGCCGCTTTAGCTTAAATTTGTTCCAAATCCGCTTACTACTGATAATTGGACTTCGCTTTGCTCGGGCATTTGCCTAACTTAGAAATCGTCATTAAACTAATTCACCCAGGTTGCGCCACCAATCCCGACCTGAACTAACTTTTTTTCATACTATGCGCCGCTACGACAATGTATTACAAGCCATCGGGCACACCCCATTGATTCGGCTCAACAAATTCTCCAAGTGGATCAAGCCAACGGTGTACGCCAAAGTAGAAGCCTTTAACCCCGGTCACTCTACCAAGGACCGGATCGCCCTGTTCATGATCGAAAGCGCCGAGCGCAATGGGCTCCTCCAACCGGGCGGCACCATCATCGAAACCACCTCGGGCAATACGGGCTTTAGCCTCGCCATGATTGCCATCGTTAAAGGCTACCGCTGTATCCTGGCGGTCAACGAGAAGACCTCCATGGAAAAACGCAACCTCCTGCGCGCCCTCGGTGCCGAGGTCATCGTTTGTCCGACCAACGTCCCCCCCGAAGATCCGCGTTCCTACTACTCCCGCGCCCGCGACCTATCGGAAAAGATACCCAACTCCTTCTACGTCAACCAGTATTTCAACGATTCCAATATCGAGGCGCACTACGCCACCACGGGCCCCGAGATTTGGGAACAAACCGAAGGTAAAATCACCCATTACATCGCCACAGTGGGTACCGGCGGCACCCTCTCCGGCACCGCCCGCTACCTCAAAGAACAAAACCCCAACATTCAGGTCATCGGCGTGGATGCCTACGGTACGGTACTCAAAAAAAACCACGAGCCGGGTGAAATCGATAAAAACGAAATATACTCCTACAAACTCGAAGGCGTAGGCAAAAATATCATCCCCAGCAACGTCGATTTTGACATCATCGACAAGTTCGTCAAGGTCGACGACAAGACCAGTGCCTTCCGGGCCCGCCAGTTGGCCAAACGCGAAGGCCTTTTCGTAGGCTACTCCAGTGGTGGAGCCATGCAGGGGATTTTCAAGGTGAAAGAAGAACTCAACGAAGACGACTACGTGGTCGTCCTTTTTCCCGATCACGGCAGCCGCTACCTCGGCAAAATCTACAACGACGAATGGATGGAAGAAGCCGGATTCCTCTACGGTCACCACAACTACCGCTACATGCTCAAATTCCGCAAGTTCTTGCGGAGTATCTAAGCCGCGTATCCTAGCATTGGAACCCAGACTATGAAGAAAATACTCGTTACCGGAGCCGACGGAATGTTGGGCAGCAATCTGGTTCGCGAACTCCTCCACCGAGGCCACCGCGTCCGCGCCTTCCTCCTCCCCGACCGCCCCGTCGATACCCTCGCCGGGCTCGACATCGAAAAACAATACGGCAACCTACTCCGTGCCGATGAGGTCCGCGCCGCCGTACAAGGCTGTGAGGTAGTCATCCACACCGCGGCCAACACCAGCATCTGGCCCAATCGCTCCGAGGCCGTCCGCCGCGTCAACGTGCAGGGCACCCAGCACCTGGTCGAAGCAGCCCTCGACCAGGGCGTCGAGCGCTTTATCTTTGTGGGTACCGCCAACTCCTTTGGCTTCGGCTCCAAGGAAAGCCCCGGCGACGAGACCCGCCCCTACCAGGGGGGCAAGTACCAGCTGGACTATATGGACTCCAAGTACCAGGCCCAGCAGCTGGTCCTCCAGGCGGTACGCGAGCGGCAATTGCCCGCCCTCACCGTCAATCCTACCTTTATGTTTGGCCCCTACGACTCCAAACCCGGTGCGGGTGCGATGATCCTGGCGGTTTACCACCAAAAAGCCCCGGGTTTTGCCATTGGCGGTCGCAATTACATCCACGTCAGCGACGTGGCCACCGCCATCGCCAATGCCCTGACCCAGGGTCGGATCGGGGAGAGCTACATTGCGGGACATCAGAACCTCAACTACCGCGAGGCCTTTACGACCATCGCGCGGGTGGTGGGGGTCAAAGCGCCCCGCATCACCATTCCCGCTCCCCTCACGCTGCTTTACGGCTGGCTCGGTACCCAGGTAGCCAATTTCACGGGCAAAGCCCCAGTGGTGAGCTACTCCATGGCGCAAATCTCCTGCGACGGGCATTATTTTGACGCTCGCAAGGCCGTCGAAGAGCTGAACATGCCCCAAACCAATGTTGAAACCGCCATCAAAGATTGTTTTGACTGGCTCAAGGCGAACGGATACTGTTGATATGAAAGATAAAGTGGTACTCATTACCGGATCGAGTATTGGCATTGGACGGACGATGGCCCGCGAGATGCTGCAGCGGGGAGCCAAAGTGGTGCTCAACGCCCGCAATGCCGAGCGGCTGCGGGGCACTTACGAGGCCTTACGGGCCGAGGGCTATCCCGTGGCGGCGGTGGCGGGGGATGTATCGCAGGTGGCCGATTGTGAACGGATGGTGGCGGAGGCGGTTCGGGCTTTTGGACGGCTCGACGTACTGGTCAATAACGCGGGGATTTCGATGGAAGGGCCGGTGGCCGAACTCCGCCCGGAAGTCTTTCGCAAAGTCATGGAAGTCAACTACTTGGGATCCGTATACCCTACCCAGGCGGCCCTGGATCAGCTACTTGCCAACCGCGGCAGCGTGATCTTTATCGGCAGCGTAGCCGGTTTTCACGGCATTCCCAAATTTTCGGTTTATTCCTCCTCCAAAACGGCGCTTACCGCCCTGGCCGAATCACTGCGGATCGAACTGGGCGACCGCGGTCTGCACGTGGGGATCGCCTACGTGGGATTTACCGAAAACGACCCCGAAAAGACGATTTACAACGCCCGGGGCGAGATCATCGCCCAGCCCAAGCGCGGATTCATCAAGGCGGAGCCTCCCGAACGGGTGGCCCACCGGGTGATACAAATGATCGAAAAACGGCGTTTCAAGCAGGTCTTTACCCCGCAGGGACAATTAAATGCCTTTATGGTCCGTTTTTTTCCCTCGCTGGTACATTTTACCCTGCGGCGCAACTTCAAAAGGCAGGAATCGCAGCAATAAGCGGCCTTTTCCTCGGCCATTTGGCGATTTAAGCGTACCTTTGGGCGTCTTTTTTTTCACTGAAATCAATGATTCTCAATAAAATAAATCAACATGGATATCTTTAATAAATTCAAGGAAGGGGGGCCCCTGGGTCGGTACCAAGGAGTGGCCGAAGGATATTTCATCTTTCCCAACCTGGAAGGGGAATTGTCCAGCCGGATGATGTTTCAGGGCAAAGAAGTGATTTGCTGGAGCGTCAACAATTACCTGGGATTGGGGAACCACCCCACCGTTCGCGCCGTCGATGCCGAAGCGGCCAAGGAGTGGGGACTGGCCTATCCCATGGGTTCGCGGATGATGTCCGGCAATACCGATAAGCACTACGAGCTGGAGGCCCAACTGGCGGAATTCGTCCGCAAGGAAAGTGCCTACCTGGTCAACTTTGGCTACCAAGGCATCATGTCGGCCGTTGATTCCCTACTCGGACGCCACGACGTAGTCGTTTACGATTCCGAGTGCCACGCCTGTATCGTCGATGGCGTACGGATGCACGCGGGCAAGCGTTTTGCTTTCCAACACAACGATGTGGATAGCCTGGAGAAAAACCTCCAACGCGCCACGGCCCTCGTCGAAAAGTCGGGTGGCGGTATCCTCGTGATCTCCGAGGGCGTATTCGGTATGCAAGGTGATCAGGGTAAGCTGCGCGAAATCGTAGCCCTCAAGGAAAAATACCAATTCCGCTTTATGGTCGATGACGCGCACGGCTTTGGGGTACTCGGCGAAACGGGTGCCGGAGCCGGAGAGCACCAAGGCATCCAGGACGATATCGACGTATACTTTGCCACCTTCGCCAAGTCGATGGCCGGTATCGGAGCCTTCCTCGCCGGCGACAAAGATGTAATCGACTTCCTCAAATACAATATGCGTTCGCAAATCTTCGCCAAGTCACTGCCCATGCCCATGGTCATCGGTGGCCTCAAGCGTCTGGAGATGCTGCGGACCCAACCGGAGCACCGCGAAAAACTCTGGGAAAATGTCAACGCCCTCCAGTCGGGCCTCCGCGAACGCGGCATGGACATCGGCAGCACCAACAGCTGCGTGACCCCCGTCTACATGCACGGTAACGTCTCCGAGGCAGCCAATTTGGTACACGACCTGCGCGAAAACCATCGCATCTTCTGCTCGATGGTCATCTACCCCGTCGTACCCAAGGGCGTCATCCTACTGCGCTTGATCCCCACGGCTTCCCACACGATGGCCGACATCGAAGAGACCCTCACGGCCTTCGAAGCCATCACGGATAAGCTGAAGTCCGGGGAGTACAAAAGACAGATTCCCGTATTATCGATTGATTAGCAAAAGGCTGACCAGCAAAAGTAAGCGCGTCATGAAAAAACCAATCATCAGCGGTATCCAGCAAGTGGGCATCGGCAACCCCGACGTCCACGCTACCTTTGCCTGGTACCGACGGTATTTTGGTACCGACATCCCCATTTTCGAAGAAGCGGCCGAAGCGGGCCTCATGCTCCCCTACACCGGGGGCGAGCCCCGCCAACGGCACGCCATCCTGGCCCTCAACATCCAGGGTGGTGGCGGCCTCGAAATCTGGCAGTATACCTCACGGACTCCCGTGGGCCCCAATTTTGATCCCCAATTGGGCGATACGGGCATCTACATCGCCAAGTACAAGTGCCGCGACGTGGCGGCCTGCTACGCCCACTTTCGGGCCCAGCAGCTCGATCTGGTGGGAGAATTGCGCGAGAACCCACTGGGGCAGCCCCACTTTTTTCTACGCGACTTGCACGGCAACCTCTGCGAGGTCGTCCACACCGACGATGCCTGGTTCCGTTCCTCGGGCCACCTGACGGGTGGCGTCTACGGGGTCGTACTGGGCGTGAGCGACGTCGAGGCCAGTCGCCGCTTTTACGGCGATATCCTGGGCTACGATACCGTGGTGTACGACGATCAGGGAACGTTTGAAGACTTCCGGGATTTGCCCGGTGGGGGCCAACAATTCCGGCGGGTTTTGCTGCGGCACAGCCAGGCGCGGCGGGGGGCCTTTAGCCGGGTCCTAGGGCCGAGCGAGTTGGAGCTGGTGCAGGTACTGGACCGGCCGGCGCGCAAGCTTTTTGACCAACGGATGTGGGGCGATTTGGGCTACATTCACCTCTGCTTCGACATCAACGGCATGGCTGAGATGCGGGCCCTGTGCGAGGCCAAGGGGCATCCCTTTACGGTGGACAGTGCGGATAGCTTTGATATGGGGGAGGCCGCGGGGCATTTTTCCTACGTCGAAGATCCCGACGGTACGCTGATCGAATTTGTGGAGACCCACAAGCTGCCGATCATGAAAAAGCTCAACTGGTACCTCGACCTGCGAAAACGCCAGGCGGACAAGCCGCTACCCAATTGGATGTTAAAATCACTGGCGTTTAATCGGGTAAAGTAAATACCAAGGGGCGATCCCTACCCAAACTAGGGCGGCCAAAAAATAGAGACCAGCGGCGGAAGCTGAGGCGAAGATGTGCCTCCTCCATCGCTGGTCTTTTTATTGCGAGGGTATTTAAGAGGCCTTCGCTCAAGGCTGAAAATAAGCCTCTGGGTTCTGCGCCTGGCCATCCTTCATCACTTCGTAGTGCAGGTGAGGCCCCGTCGAATCGCCCGAACTGCCCACCGTTCCGATCACTTCTCCCCGTTTTACCGACTGCCCCTCCACCACCTGAATCTCGGCCAACTGCCCGTAGCTGGTTTGGAACTGCTCGTCGTGACGGATGATAATGCGGTTGCCGTAGCCCGTCGGCTGGCGTTCTACTTTGGCCACCACTCCGTCTCCCGTGGCGACGACGGGAGTGCCGTAGGGCGCGCGAAAGTCCACGCCCCGATGGTGTAGCTTGACCTTTCGGAGGGGGTGCATGCGTTCGCCAAAGCCGCTCGTGATGTGCAGGGGACCAGCCAGGGGAGCGATGGTGGGGGGATCGATTTGCCAGACCCACAGGTAGGTGGGAATGCTCAGTAGGAGGCTAAATACGAATAAGGTGGTCGCTTTCATGATGGTTTTCTTTTGAAGGGTGATAGAATCGGTTTCGCTTTCGATCCGCTTGAGGGTGCCCGGTGGAAAAAGCGCAAAGGCGATCTCAACGGCCTGGGCGAAGGGGTAACCCACCGCCAGCTGTTCCTCCACCACACAGCACAGGTGATCGAGCAATTCGTTGCGCAGCTCTCCATCGCGCAAGCCCCGCTCGGCCAATCGGGCCTCGATAAAGGCCACCTGGGTATCGCTAAGCCAATTCATGATCCGTCGATTTGCCACGCCCGCCCAAAAGCAGTTGCATGGTTTGAACAAATTCAAAGAATTCCCGGACCCGCGACACGGAGGCCTCCCGACCCGCCGGCGTCAGTTCGTAGTACTTGCGCCGACGCTTGCCCACCACCAGCACCTCGGTCCGGACCAAACCCTGGGCCCGGAGCTTGTGTAAGGTGGGATAGAGCGCCCCTTCGGTAAGAATGATCTTCTCGGCCGTCATGGACTTGACCGCTTGGGAAATTTCGTAGCCGTACATCCGGCCACGGTCGGTCAGTAGTTGCAAGACGATGGTCTGCAGATGACCCTTGAGGAGTTGGTTCGAAAACATGTACAAATATACCTAAGTAATTTAGGTATTCAAATATTTACCTAAGAAAATTAGGTATCAAGCAAACACCATAAAAAAAGGGCTACTCGCTGACGAGTAGCCCTCCCGAGATGGGTAAGCTTTTGCTTACTGCTCGTTTTTCACCAATTGGGTCGTACCAGTGGTCGTACTGGCCTTGGCCGACTTGGTGCAGGATTTGGCACAGCTCTTGGCGCAGGACTTGCCCTTGGCCGTACCCGAAACGGTTTTGGCCTGAACGTCGGCACCTCCCGAGGGAGAAACGTTGACAAATTTCTGCGACTTGGTGCAGTATTCGACGTTGGCGTAGCTCACCTTACCCGACTGGGTGCAAACCGATTTGCGGACGTAGGAAACATTCCCACTGGTGGAGCACACCCGCTTTTCAATATTTTCATCCATGGCGGCCAGGTGGGCAGCGGCCTCAGTGGCATTGTCCGCATCCGCTACCTTTGCGGTGCTGGCTTTCGCCGAATAGGGGCACTGGGCATTTGCCGTCAAACTTACCACGCCGAGCAGCGCAAAGAGTAAAACAATTTTTTTCATGATGAGATGAACATTTTAAGTTAATTAAATTTTTATCGAAAGCTCACTTTAATTCGAGGGGAACCTATCAAAACTAGGGATTAAAACAGGCTAAAACAATGTTGTACCACGATCTTAAATCAATTTTAACGTTTCCTTAAATGTTTGGTCTGCTTCCCGACGCTCGGCACGGGCCGGCCCTCGGTGGGGGATCAATCGGTCATTGACCAGCTCCTCAAAGTTTAACCACGCGCTGCGTACTCACCGTCCGACCGTCCCTAATACTCAGCAGGTAAACCCCCGCCGGACGGTCCGATAGGTCGAAGGGCAGGGCCTCCCGCCCCACGTTGCGCAACTGCCGACTTTCGATCACCCGCCCCGTCAGATCGTGTAGCAATACCTCGATCTCATCGCGGGGCGTTTCAAAACTCAGTTGTACGTTGAACCAATCATTGGTAGGATTGGGTTGGATATCAAATTGCTGCACCTCGGCGACCTCTTCGACGTCGGTCAGACCGGTGTAGCGAATATTGATGTTGTCGATTTGTAAGGCGTACTTATCGGGGGGGCTGTATACGTGAAAACCCAAGCTGAGGGTGACGGTACTGGAAGAGATAAAACGCAGGGCCGCCCGCTGATAATTGGGATAGGCATTGTCGACGGGGTCAAAACGCCAGTCGTCGGAATTGTTGGGAACGGCAAAGTCGCTGGAACTTTGATTGACCGAAAACCCGACCTCAAAGGCCTCGGTATAGAGCTGATTGTCGTCGCGAGCACAGGCGTAGGAAAATTCAACCTCGTAGATCAGATTGGCCTCGATGGTAAAACAAGGCGTAAAGAGGTAATCGTCGGCCGGTTCGGTGGCATTCCAAAAATAGGCGGCCATGCCCGTACCATTTTCAGGTCCGTAGTCGCCATTGCTATCCGTCGTAAAAATCCAGGTCCGGTTGTCGCCATTGGTATTTTCCACCAGCCAGCCACTGGTACTCTGGTTGCTTTCGAAGCCCATCACGATATCGTCGCTGGTCAGGTTAGAGCATTCATTGGTACAGGCGGTGTTGGAATTGGCGATCAATTGGGAGCGGATGCCATTGAGTACGCCCCGCATGACGCTGGCCTGGCCCTCAGTAAAGAGATTCATACAGTCGTCGTCGACGTAGTCCATGTAATTCATAAACATGTCGCGGGATCCGCAGGAACTGGGGCTTCCGAAGGGGCAGTTGAAGTAGGAGCGGGAAGAATTGGGCGTATCCGAAATCCCATCATCGCTACCGCAGCCCAGCGGATTGCCGTTGCTATCGTTGTCGCCCCACATGTGCTTGAGCCCCAGGTAATGCCCAATCTCGTGGGTGGCGGTCCGGCCGCGGTTGCGGTTGTTGATGACACCAAAATTGAGGTAATTGACCACCAGGCCATCGCGGGTGCTGCCCACGATGGTCTGGGTGGGCAGGTAGGAATAGCCCAGGATGGTGGGATCGGGCATATCGAGCACCCAGATGTTGAGGTAGCGCAGGGGATCCCAAATCGTTTGGGGCTTGATGACCGAGCGGATGTAACCGATGCTCGATACATTGTCGTAACGGTGGCGCAGGATGCCTTCCGTGGGGTTGCCGGAAGGATCGGTGGAGGCCAGGCAAAATTCGATGGTCGTATTGGCCGCGCGGCTCAGAAAGTCGGAAGGCGTCTCGTCGGCATCGCCGTTGGTCCGTAGAAAATCTTCGTTCAGAACATCGAGCTGGGAGAGCACGCGACTGGCACTGACGTTGCGCCCCTGCCCAATCGGTTCCCCACTGTGGATGATGTGTACCACCACCGGAATCATGTAGGGCCCCACGCTGCGCTCCTGCCCCCCGAGTTGAAACTCCAGGATCTGCTCCTCAAACTCCGTCACTTCCCGACGGTACTGCTCCTCTTCCGCCATCAGTTCGTGTTGTAGGCGATCAAAAGCACATTTTTGCGCTTTCAACTGCCCCCAAGTCCCGAGCAAGAGCATCCCTAGCAGGCCGCGTATAAGTAAAGTGGAGTTCATCAAAGGAAGTTTTATGTTCGGTTTAGACGGTGGCCGTATTCAAAAGTTTAACGCCGCCAATTTATCCTTGTTTTGGGGGCTCCAACAAAAGCGGTTTTTTGCCAAATACCAGACGTTCCCCCGTGGGATTCATAAGCTACGACTTTTTTATGCAAATTTCCTTCCAAGCCCCAGCAATTGCGGGCCGGAGTCTCACCGCCGACCGTCTCAGCCCGGAGGGCCCAGCGAAGACAGCCACTACTGAGGCAGCGGTTGGACCAGGGCATCGAGCGCCCGGTAGAGGTCCTGGGCCGCCGGGGGTAGGCCACGGGCCGCCCCACCCCACACGATCCGGTGTACCCCCGCCGCGCTTTGGTATTCCAAAAAGTAAGACAGGTTGTCGGGCTCGTCGTAGTCCACCTGGCCCAGTTCCTCTCGGCGGGACTCCACAATCAACATTCGAGCGGCAGCGGCAGAAATACGGGTCAGTGCCTGGTAATTGTCGCCGCCCAGCCGGTTGAACAACTGCCCGTTCTCCAACAATACGTAAAAGGTGTAGGAGCCCGTAATGCCCCCACCACTCCCAAAAATCAATTGGCCGTCGGGAAAATTGGCGGGCGTGTACTGAGTGGTTTTACAGGCGCCGCCCAGCAGGGCAAGGCACAGCAAGCAATAGCAATAGCGCTGCATCGCAGTAGGTTTGGTGAGGGCCCAAGTTACGCATTCCCGCTGACTTCCAAAGCCGATCCACTCCCACACTCCCACCGCAAGAACGCGCGCTACTGCGGCTGCAACGGCGACGGTAAATTCGGGAGCATCATCCCCAAATCCCGAGTAGCCCAGGAGGAGTTGCTCCCCCGAATAATCGGTAATGCGGTACTGGACCGTACGACAAGCACTGGTGAGCAGGAGGAGGAAATCCATTCCCACTTACCGAGTCTGCCGACGCTTTGCGCAGGAAGCCGTAACTTTGCGACGTGAGGCCCAAAATATTAGTCATCCGCTTTAGCTCAATCGGCGACATCGTCCTGACCAGTCCCATCGTGCGCTGTTTGCAGCGTCAACTGAAGGCGGAGGTACATTTTTTGACCAAAAAACGCTTCGCCCGCCAGGTCGAGGCCAATCCGCACCTCAGCAAGGTCTACGCCATCGACCAACGCATCGAAGAAGTCCTGCCCGCTCTGCGGGCCGAAGCCTACGACTACCTCGTCGACTTACACAAAAACCTCCGCAGTTACCGCTTGAGCTGGACCTTGGGCAAACCCACCTACCATTTTAACAAATTAAACCGTCAAAAGTGGTTGCTGGTCAATTGGAAAATCAACCACTTGCCCACCAAACACCTCGTCGATCGCTACTTCGAGGGGCTGGCCGAGCTGTGCATCCGCGACGATGGAGAAGGCTGTGATTATTTTATTCCGGCTGCTGATGAAGTGGAGCTGAGCGATTTTTTTACGCAACAAGGACGCCCGGGTTGGGAAAACGGCTACCTCGCCCTGGTTATCGGGGCGACCTACGCCACCAAGCGCTTGCCCACCGAACGGCTCGTCGATTTGGCCCGGCAGCTTCCCCTGCCCACCGTCCTCCTCGGCGGCCCCGACGACGTAGCCGCCGGCCGCGCCATTGCCCAGGCCCTGGGCGATCGAGTACTCGATACCTCCGGCCAGCTGCGACTCAACCAATCGGCCTCGCTGGTTCGCCAGGCCCAGCTCGTCATCAGCCACGATACGGGGCTGATGCACATCGCGGCGGCCTTTCGCCGCCCCATCATCAGCATTTGGGGCAATACCGTCCCCGCTTTTGGCATGTACCCCTACTACCCAAGGGATAGCCCCAAGCACGCTCAGTTTGAGGTCTCGGGGCTATCCTGCCGGCCCTGTTCAAAAATTGGCTCGGACGTCTGCCCGCGGGGGCATTTCCACTGTATGCAGCGGATTGATCTGGCCGCTATAGCCCGACTGGTTCGGGAATGGGCCTGAGGCCTACCAACCGCGGCGGCTGCGATTGCTGTTGATGACCCGACGGCACTTTTTCTCGACGTTGCCAAAAACCAAGTTCAGACTCAAGCCCGCTTGAAAGCTGTGGTAGTAGGGTTGGAAGGGAGGGTCGAGTAGGATACCCTCGCCATCTTTTTCAAAATTGACATAGTTAAACTGGTAGCCCAATTCCCAGTGGAGGATGGTATAAATCGGCGACGAGATTCCGATTCGAAAATTGTACCCGATGGTGGGTTCGAGGCCGGTATTGGGAATTTCGATGCCGCTGGGCAGGGCCACAAAGCGGGGCTCGCTGTCGTAGAAGCCCGCCCCCGCGCTGAGGACCACCCCAAAGCGGTAGGCGGGGAGGGAGGACAGGTTGGCCCGGACGAAAAGCCCGTAATACGAGTTGTCAAACTCCTGGCGACCGATGAGGGTTTCGGTGGTCTCGTCAAAAAACTCAAACTCGGGTTGGGTCAGGTCGCGGTTGTACTCCACGCCGAGCTGGACGTGTTCGAAACCGCCGGCCAGCCGCGCCCGGATGGGGACAAAGCCCACGCCATCCGAATAGTCGGAGCCTTCGTAGGCGGTGATGTTGTAGCCCGAGGAGAGTTCAAAAAACAGTTGCTGGGCCGACAGGCCGAAGCCCAGCGCACAGCACACAAAGAGGGAGAATAGTTTTTTCATGGTTGATCTTCTTTTCTATGGCAAATACAAAAAGGCGCCACCCAAAAGCAGCAAATTGACTTTTGACCGGTAAATCCGACTGAACACGGCGATGTTGCGAGGAGATTGTTTGCAATGCCCAATGGTGCAAAGGCGTCTAAAGGTAGTAAAAAGAGGGATAAAATAAAAAAGAGGATTGACCACCTACGGATCAATCCCTTAAAAACACCTAAAATGATAGCTTTTTATTCAGTCGTCGAATCGACGGAAATTTTCAATTTCGATACCTCTCTCAGTTGGCGTTGATGACATCACCCGAGCCCGTGACGCTGACGTCCAGTACGGGAAACCCGCGGTAGCTCAAGTCGCCACTGCCCGAGATACGCACTTCGAGAAACTGCTCCACAGTGACGTCGACGTCACCCGAGCCGGAGATGGATACCTCCCCGCTCTGGGTCACCAGGTCAAAGGCGTTGTAATCCCCCGAGCCAGAAATGCGGAGGAAAAATTCCTCCACAGCCCCTTCCATCCGCATCCGCCCCGAGCCGGAAATGGTGGCATCCAACTCGTCGTAGTCGAGGGCCAGGTCCATATCCCCCGAGCCGGAAATGCGGAGGTCCAAGTTCTCGCCGTTGAATCGGTTTTCGCCAAAAACCTTCCCCGAACCGGACACCTGGATCAGGCGAATTTCGGGAATGGTGATAAAGATTTTCACCTCGTCGGCATCGCGTACGCAGCGGTCAAACTCGATTTCCCAGGTATCGCCCTGGACGTCCAATTCGAGTAGATCGACGAGGTTTTCCGGCCCCTCCACCGTCACGCGCTGCTCGGAGCCTTGGGTGAGGAATACTTCGGCATCGGTAGTAAGTTGGATACCATCGAAATTCGATAGGTCAAATTCTTCCGTGACGGTGTCGCCGTCGCCGCGTTCGCAGCGGAGAAAGCCCCCATCATCATCGTCGCCAAAGTAGCAGCCGCTGCTGCCGATCATCAGAAAGGCCAGTAGAAAAACCCAATTCAAATTCTGGTTCATGTTTTTGCTTTTTAAGTTTTACAATGGTTCTTTGGTTGTAATTGGTCCAGTTGTATTGATCGGAAAATAAGTTTAGTCACAATTGCGCCAGGAGCGACCAAAGCTGCCAATGCGCAGGGTCAACCCCCCGGTAAAACCATTGAGATCGCTGTTGCTGATCCCCGAAATATCGGACGTCACGCCATTGACTACGCGGTAGCCACCGGTAGCGGCCAGCCGCAACCAACGGAAGAGGTTGATTTCTACCCCCAGCTCCGGGGTGAGTACAAAGACCCGATCCGCCCGTTCGATGCCCGTGGCATCAAAGCTGGTATTGACCAAGCCCCAGCCTCCTTTGACGCTGGTAAACAGGTGCGCCAGGCTGCGCGATGGATAGGTGTAACCCAACCACAGCCCGGTGTGAGCCAGGTCGATCTCCACCCGCTCCGATTGGTCCTCAATCAGGGCATCGATGTCGACGGCGGCCAGGCCGTAGCCCCCGATAAAGAAATCATCGACGACCAGCGCAATCCCCAGCCCCGACGATCCGCGGACTTCATCGTTGTCAAAAGAGCTGAATTCCAGCAGGGGGCTGACAAAAAAACCGGCCGAGCGGGAGCGGTTGAATAGGGTTTGCTCCTGAGCCATGGCATCGGTACTGGCGACGAGTAAAAACAAGGCGATAACAAATAGATTTTTCATTTTTTTCTTTTTTCAGTGGATGTGGGGCAAAGCAGTGGCTGGCCCCGGAGTCGACAACTCCCGGGTGGCTAGCGCTCTACCGCCAGTGGTGGATGAATATTTATGGATCTAAAATCGCACTCCGAATTTGTAGCCGATCCAGGCCTGAATTTTCTGCGGGCTCGTATCGGTACGGCTACTTTCGTAAAAGTTGGATTCCCGGAGCAGTTGTGAATCAAACGTTTGCGTATCGGAATTGAATTTTTGCGTATAAAACAGGTTGACCGTGGGCCCACCCCGGAGGCTGAGCCAGGACCATATTTTCCAGTCGAAAAGTAGGCGAAATTGGTGCAGTTGATTGAGGGTACTGCTCCAAAACTCCCCCTCGTTGATGATTTGGCTAAACAATTCTACTTGCCAACTCAACCGTCGGTGGCTGCGAATCGCCGTACCGATGCCGTAGCCTAGGGCCCAGGTCGGTTCGGGGGAACCCAGATCGGAGAAGGACGCTCCGTCGGGCAGGGCCACTTCGATGATGTTGTAAAAATGGCGGCTGCCAAATTGTACCCCCAGGCTCCAATCCATGCTTTCGGTCCGGTTTACTTCGACGTGGTTGTAGCCGTGGCGGACAAAAGTGAGCAAACTGATCGCGGCCCCACTTACCGAATCCGCAAAGTTGACCAGCCCCAATTGGAGGCCCCTTACGTTGCGGGCCGAATTGATCATCCCCAATTGGAGGTACTGAACGTCGTAGCTGGTATTGAGCAAGGCCCCGACCTGTACCTTTTGATCGCCCTCCGCGATGTTGAACAAACCCGCCACTTGTACGTCCGCTGCCGCTCCGGCGTAATTGTACAAACCCGCCGCCTGCGTGCCCTTCACCGGCCCCTGGGCTTTGTTGCGCAAGCCCGCCAACTGCCAGCCCAGCACCCGGCTGGCCGCCTTGTTGCTCAGGCCCGCTCCCTGGAAGCCCACCAGATCGCCCTCGTACAGTCGATTGGAGATGCCGGCGAGTTGACCGCCCTTGGCGCTGGCCGCCACGTTGGAAATTCCTGCGATTTGCAAACCGCCCTTGGCCCGCTTACCGGGTCGGAGCGTCGGCCCGTCCAAATCGCCCTTGGCGACATTGGCCAGCCCCGCAATCTGCAAACCATTGACATCGCCCTCGATGATGTTTACCAAACCCCCAACCTCTACGCCATTGACGCCCCCGTTGCGGCCCCACAGGGCGTTGATCGACACCTTATTGGTGATTTCCTGGCTGCGCCCCATATTGGTGCCCAGGTCGGGCAGTACCGAAAACTGAGCGATGCGCGTGTAGCCATCCTTGGCCTCGTACTCCTGGGGGTGGACCAGTAGGACCTCTTCCTCCGGTTGGGGAAAATCCTCCGGCCACTCGACCGGTTCGAGGGTGGGCGTACGCAGCATGGGCGTGGGCCGGATGACCGCCCGGCGCTGGCTCCGCGGAATCGGTGTAGCCGCCAGTTCGGGAACCGTGCTCGGGCCGGGCCGGGCGTCCAAGGAGCCCGTCAGGCCCGGATCCACGACTGCTTCACGAATCTTTTTATTGGGGTCGCGCTTGAGGACGATTTGATCTCCGATGGCCAGGTAGCGAATCTGCGTCGGTGCAAAAAGCTCATCGAGGGCCAGGCCCAGCTTTTGATTGTCGACCCGCAGGGACATTTTTTTACCCACCGGAATAAAATCCCGACTGTAGGTAAAGCGTACGCTGTACCGCTTGCTGATGTCCTTGAGTACCCGCCCCAGGCGCACCTGCTGATAGGACAGGTCGACGCGCTGTTCCAAGCCCGCCTCCTGCGCCCCGACCTCGGAGAGGCCCAGCCAGCATACCAGTATCAGGAGCCAATGGTTTTTCATCAACAAAAAATTTAGTCGCAGCCCGGCCCGTCGACCAGGTAGCGGTTGGCCTCGCGGCGGATGCGGAGATCGACGCTAAAGGCCAGGGCTTCCAGGATCTTGTCGAGCTGGGGTTGGGGATAATCACCGTCCAGACGGCAGTTGAGCAAGGCGGGGTTAGCCACCTCGATTTGAACGCCAAAGTAGCGTTCGAGACTTTCAATGACTTCGCTCAGGGGCGTACCTTCGTACACCAATTCCCGGTTTTTCCAGGAGGCGGCGTTGGTTTTGGGGCTGACGGCCTCGACGAGGCTTTTTTCGACTTTGTCGTAACTTCCCGTCTTGCCCGCACTCAGGACGACCGCTACTTGGGGTTGCTCGGCTTCTACCAGGGCTACTTTTCCACGATCGACGGTCACCTCAACCTTATCTTCCGTTGGATAGGCCCGCACGTTGAAGGCGGTACCCAGCACCACTGTTTTGGCCTCCCCACTCGTAATTTCAAAAGGATGGTCTTCCATCCGAGCGATGTCAAAATAGGCTTCGCCGACCAGTTCGACCCGCCGCGGCTCGAAGGCCGGATCGTAGCGCAATTGGCTGTTGCCATTGAGCCAGACCCGACTACTATCGGGCAGCCGCAGCTCGCGGACTTCTCCCGGCTCGGTTTGGACCAGGGTCGCGGCGGCGACGGGGCCGGCGGGGGAAGGTTGGGGGGCGCGCAGCCACCAGACGACCAGCAGACCGATCAGGAGGGCGGCGGCGATGCCGCTCAGGCGTCGGTAAAGGACGATTCGTCGGGTGGGCCGGGCCGGGGCTTCGGCGGCGGGGTCGAGGCGGCTTTCCACCTGGTCCCAGGCCTGCGTCAGGTCGGCTTCGTAGGGGGGAGCTTCATACTGCTCCGAAAGCTCCCACAAACGTTGGGCATCCTCCCATAGGGATCGGTTCTCCGCCGACTCGTTTGCCCAGCGGAGTAAGTCCTCTTGCTCCCTTTCCGGCAGCTCGCCGGAGAGGTAGCGCGCGATCTTGTCAATTGCATCGGACTCCTTCATTTTTACCTATTTCTATGCTTACGATGCCGCGAGGAAGCTGCTCCCCCTATCTCGGCCTCAATTTTTTTATTTTTTTTCAAAAAAAGAATGCTGCCCCCCCTAACCACCACCATTGGGAGAGGTGCTGCTGGAGGGTGTTGCGGAGTATTCGGAGGGCTTTGCCCATCTGATGTTCGACGGTTTTGACCGAAATATCGAGCTTTTCGGAGATTTCCCGGTAGCTCAGTTGTTCGAAGCGGCTGAGTTGGAAAATGGCCCGACAGCGGGGTGGCAATTGGTTGATGGCGGCGCTGACTTGCTCGCGCAATTCCTGCTGGATGAGGATTTCTTCCCCATCGCGGGAATCGTAGGCCGAGGGCAGGGGCTGCTCGGCGATCTCCTGGGCCTTGCCTTCCCGACGTTTTTGCTTGCGCAAGAAACTCAGGGCTTGGTTGATGGCCATGCGGTGAAGATAGGCGCCAAAGGAGGTGGTCACCTCTAGGTCGTGGCGTTTCTGCCACAGGCGGATAAACACTTCCTGGGCCAGGTCTTCGGCTTGTGCGGTATCGGAAACGAAGCGGAGGATGGTACGACAAACCTCCCGGTAGTGACGCTCAAACAGGCCCTGGAGGACCGATTTGTCGTTCGCCCGGAGCCCTCGTAAGATCTTATCCGTCGCTGGTTCTGACATGCTGTTGGTGTAGCGGCGCGGGGGTGGGCCGCCTTCATTTTGGTTTACGGAACAATATTAAGCTTTCAACCGTAAAATTACCCGCCCCTTGGACAATTTCAAAAATTTTTACGCCTACTCTCCGGCGTTTTGCGGTGCTGTGGCGGGCGGGCGGGGACCAAAATTGCCAATCAATAATTTTTTCCCATCATATATTATCCCTAATTTTGCAAGGACTTGGGCCGATTTGTGGCCCCCGTTACCTTAGGACAAACGCATTATGTGAAACACTACCTGGCGCAACCGCTCTTCGGAGAGAGGCCCCAGCCCAGCCCACCCGCGAGTTGGCTGACCATTGAAAAAGACTAACATGGCGAAGAAAAAGAGAAATAAGCGACAGCTCTCTTTGTGGATGGATCTGAATGATGAACGTATCCCCAAGATTGGAGGTCTGTTGTGCCTCTTCCTGGCCCTGTACCTCTTCATTGCCTTTACCTCCCACCTGTTTACCTGGCAAGTCGATCAAAACGTGTTCACCCCGTTTTCCTGGAAAACGCTTTTCCACCCCGACCTCCAGGTCGACAACTGGCTGGGGCGGCTCGGCGCGGCCATTTCCAATATGTTCTTTTTCTGGGGCTTTGGTTTGCCTTCCTACACCTTCGTTTTCCTACTCAGTATCTACGGATTGGGATTGATCAATCGCGCTCCCCTGCGGCGCTACCTGCCCACCCTGCGCTATTCCCTCCTGCTGATGCTCTTTTTCTCCGTCTTTTTGGAGTTCCTCTTCCGCAACAACAGCTTCCCCTGGGGGGGCGCCTTCGGCGACTACGCCTGCAACTGGCTGACCAAGTTCGTGGGCAACGTGGGCACTTTTATTCTCTTTGTCCTCTTTGTCGCCATCATGGTCGTCGTGGTCTTTAACCCCAAGACGGAAGAGTTGAGCTGGGGCAGCATCACTTACGAAATCAAGACCTTTTTCAACAACCTGTGGCGCGGCCAATTTGGCGCCAAGCAGCGCCCGAGGACCACTGGCCAGGGCGAAACCAAAGCCCTACCCGGCTTGCGGCCTTCCGAAAAATTCCAAGCCAAGCAGGAGCCCGAAAAAACGGCCCCGGCCACCCTCCGCCCGGAAACGGCAACGATGGAGGTCAATTTACCCAATGGCAACGGCAATGGCCAGAGCCCGAGTGAAGCCCCCGCCGAGGAGGCCGAACCGACCAGTATGGGCGAGCAGTTGTCTTTCCAACTCGACAAGGACAACAAAGCGGAAAAGGCTACGCCCCTCCAAGCGGGCGAATCGGACCTGGAAATCAGCCAGGGAGCTTCCGGTGAGGAGGCGGACCACGGTGCTGGCAATAATCCTCCCTTCCTGATCGCCACCGAGAACCGCGAACACAACGAACCCTACGACCCCACCCTTGAACTGTCGAGCTACGAACACCCGGTTGTGTCTTTGCTCAACAGCTACGACGAACAAAACGTAGAAATTGATCGGGCGGAATTGGAACAGAAAAAAGACCAGATCATCTCGACCTTGCTCAACTACAAGATCGAGATCACCAAAATCAAGGCGACCATCGGGCCCACCGTCACGCTCTACGAGATTGTGCCGGCGGCGGGGGTTCGGATCTCTCGAATCAAAAACCTGGAGGACGACATCGCCCTCAGCTTATCGGCCCTGGGCATCCGGATCATCGCCCCGATTCCGGGCAAGGGGACCATCGGGATCGAGGTACCCAACAAGAACAAACAAATGGTGGCGCTCAAGGAAATCCTGCTTTCCGACAAATTCAAACGCGCCAAGATGGACCTGCCCATCGCCCTGGGCAAAACCATTTCGAACGAAGTCTTCGTAGCCGACTTGGCCAAGATGCCCCACCTCCTGATCGCGGGCGCCACGGGACAGGGTAAATCGGTGGGGATCAACGTCATCCTGATGTCGCTGCTCTACAAAAAGCACCCTTCGCAGGTCAAATTTGTCCTCATCGACCCCAAGAAGGTGGAATTGTTCCCCTACAGCCGGATCGTCAGTCACTTTTTGGCCTACCTACCGGGGCTGGACGAGCCCATCGTGACCGACACCACCAAGGTGGTACATACCCTCAACTCCCTGATCATCGAGATGGAAGACCGCTACAATTTGCTCAAAAAGGCGCAATCGCGGAACATCACGGAGTACAACAAGAAATTTGTCTCGCGGAAGCTCAACCCCAATAATGGCCACCACTTTTTGCCCTACATCGTGCTGATCATCGATGAGTTTGCGGATTTGATTATGACGGCGGGCAAAGAAATTGAATTGCCCATTGGGCGGCTGGCGCAGTTGTCGCGGGCGGTAGGCATCCACCTGGTGATCGCTACGCAGCGGCCTTCGGTCAACATCATCACCGGGGTGATCAAGGCCAACTTCCCCGCCCGGATTGCCTACCGGGTAACGGCCAAGGTGGATTCGCGGACCATCCTCGATACGGGGGGGGCCGACCGGCTGGTGGGACGGGGCGACATGCTGCTCTCCTTTGGCAGCGACCTGATCCGTTTGCAGTGCGCCTTCGTAGACACCCCCGAGGTGGAAAAAGTCATTGATTACATCGAACAGCAGCGGGGCTACCCCACCCCCTACTTCCTCCCCGAATTTACCGGCGACGACGAACCGGAAGGCCCCGGCGGAATCAGCGCCAAGGACCTGGACTCCTCCTTTACCGATGCGGCCCGGCTGGTGGTGCAAAACCAACACGGCTCCACCTCGATGATCCAACGGCGGCTCAAGCTGGGCTACAACCGCGCCGGGCGGATCATGGACCAGTTGGAGGCCATGGGCATCGTAGGCCCCAGTGAAGGCAGCAAGGCCCGGGAAGTACTCATCTACGACGAGGTCCAGTTGGAACGATATTTGGATGACATCCTCAATAGGAAATAGGAGGCAAAATTCCGGGTGTGATTACTCGGAAAAAATTAAACCTAGCGGCACTGCTCGCTAGGTTTTTTTGTGGGGGACGAGGTTTAAAAAAACTTTAACGAGCTGGGACCAAGAAATCGCCAATTTTCCAAGAACTTCGTACGTTTTTTGTGTTGTAAAGGAAGCAGTAAAAGTAGAAACACCATGAAAAGATTCAGCACTTTCCTTCTTCTGGCCCTCTGGGCAGTATGTGGCCTGGCCCAGAGCAGCCAAGCCGTCGAGGAAAACGACCCCGCCGCCCGCGCCATCTTGGACGCCATCAAAAACAAGTACGAGGCCTACAACTCGCTCGACGTTCACTTTACCCTCACCATTGCCTTTCCCGAAGAAGATCCCGAAATCCAGAAGGGACACATCTCCCAGCAGGGGGAAAAGTACAAACTCGACCTGGAAGGACAGAGCATCATTTCGGATGGCCAAACGATGTGGTTCCACCTCAAAAATCGCAACGAGGTACAGATCAACGACGTGATGGAAGACGAGGAAGACGAGTTGCTGTCGCCCAAAAATTTGCTGCGCATCTACGAGAACGAAGAATTTTTCTACGCTCTGGTCGGCGAAGTCGAAGAGGCGGGAACCACCGTCCAGAAGATCGAATTCAAGCCGCTGGATCGCGATTCGGAATACTCCAAAATGCGGCTCAGCATCAACAAAAAGACCCAGGAGATCATCCGCATCAAGACCTTCGCCAAGGATGGCTCCCGCTACGTGCTCCAAATCGACCAACTGACCCCCAATAAGCGCTTTACCGACGATTACTTCCAGTTTGACGTCTCGCAGTACCCCGGCTTACACGTCGAGAACCTGCGCAACTAGGGCCCGCTCAAGCACCGGACACTCTGTCCCGGAATTGGCTTTAATTCCCTAAATTTGCGGTTCAAACGACGTACAACTCATGGGATTCAAGTCAAGATTGGTACAACCCTTCGCCCGGCGGGTAGCCCGCAACATCCAGCGGTGGTCGGACCGGCCCCTAGAAGCCCAGCGGGGCGTCTTCCAAGCCCTGCTCCGTGGCGGACGCCACACCGCCTTTGGCCGGGACCACAGCTTTGACCAGATCAACGACTACGCCCAATTTCGCGAACGCGTCCCCCTGCGCGACTACGAGGGCCTCCGCCCCTACGTCGAACGGATCAAGGCCGGCGAGGCCAACGTGCTGTGGAAGGGCCGGCCCAGCTACCTGGCCAAGACGTCCGGCACCACCTCCGGGGTCAAGTACATTCCCCTCACCAAAGACAGCCTGCCCAACCATTTCAATACAGCCCGCAACGCCCTGTTCAATTACTACGCCCGTACCGGACGGGGCGAGTGGCTAGACGGTAAGATGATCTTTCTCTCCGGCAGCCCCGAGCTGATCCAGGTTGGGGGTATCCCCACCGGGCGGCTCTCGGGCATCGTCAACCACCAGGTGCCCGCCTGGTTACGCACCAACCAGTTGCCCAGCTATCCGACCAACTGCATCGAGGAGTGGGAAGAAAAGCTCGAACGCATCGTCGACGAGACGCTGGGGCAGGACCTGCGTCTCATCAGTGGGATTCCGCCCTGGGTACAGATGTACTTCGAACGCCTGTTGGAACGGAGCGGCCGGGAGACGATCCAGGACTTGTTTCCCCACTTCAATATGTTTGTATACGGTGGGGTCAACTACGAACCCTACCGGGCCAGTCTGGAGCAATTGATCGGTCGGCGGATTCCCAGCCTGGAGACCTATCCGGCTTCCGAGGGTTTTATCGCCTTCCAGGATGATCCCGAGCGGGCCGGCCTCTTGCTCAACGTCCAATCGGGCATCTTTTTCGAGTTCGTCCCCGCCGACGAGATTTTCCAGGAGCAGCCACGCCGTCTCTCCCTAGCCGAGGTTGAAGTGGGGGTCAATTACGCCCTCATCATCAACAACAATGCGGGGCTTTGGGGCTACAATATTGGCGATACGGTACGTTTTGTATCCACCCGCCCCTACCGCCTGTTGGTCACCGGTCGGATCAAGCACTTTATTTCGGCTTTTGGCGAGCACGTGATCGGCAAGGAAGTCGAAGAGGCCCTGTTGCGGGTGGCGGCGCGGGAGGGGGTCCACATCGTGGAGTTTACCGTGGCGCCCCAGGTCAATCCACCGGAGGGAGGGCTGCCCTACCACGAGTGGCTGGTTGAATTTGAGGAGGTTCCCCGCGACCTCGACGGCTTCGCCCGTCGGGTGGACGCGATGATGGAGGAGCAGAACATCTATTACCAAGACCTGATTGCGGGAAAAATTCTCCGCCCCTTGGTGATCACGCCCCTCCGTCGCAACGCCTTTCGTACCTACATGAAGACGCAGGGTAAGCTGGGGGGGCAAAACAAGGTCCCTCGCTTGGCCAACGATCGGCGTATTGCCGATCAGTTGGCGGCCTTTAAGGAGGGACTGTGACGGTCGGAGAGGCCCTATCGGGCCCTGAGTGGACCCCGAAATCAACGGTTTGCCCAATCCCACTCGGGATCGACTCTTGGTCGGCATTCCCACCGATGAAATCCTCAATCTCCAGGTCTATGATGCCCTGGGCCAGCCCCGCTCCGTCGTCCGGCGCGGACAGGAACTGGACGTCAGCAATTTGGCGGATGGGGTATACTGGTTGACGGCTCGCCTGCGTGGGGGACAAATCTGGACGCAAAGCTGGGTCAAATATTGAAATTCCGGCCTTTTTAGGACCATTGAAAGCCCGTCTGATATCAGAATTTCAAATAATTCGTTTATTTTTGTTAAGTACCGTGCGTGAAGAGGGAATTTATCGCAATTGTCAGGCTACCCTTTCACCACGACCACCCCATAGCACGTAATATAGGTATCCACTGCACTTCGCCCCCGGTGAAGGAGCAGCATTTCTACGTATTTTCTTACTATTCCAAATACATTCTAGCTTATGAAAAAGTTATACCTCACTCCATTTGTTTTACTCTTCACCCTCAGTAGCTTTGCTCAGGTGACCGTGACCTTTAGCGTCGACATGACGGGGGTCATGCTCAGTGGCAACGGTGTATACGTCGCGGGAGATTTCCAGAGTTGGTCGCCCGGCGTATCGGCTTACGAACTCAAGGACGAGGACGGCGATCAGGTCTTCCGAGTAACCGTCGACGTAACCCCGGTCAATGGTGCCCTCACCTTCAAGTACGTCAATGACAGCATGTGGGGCAACAACGAAACCTTCGGTAGCGAGAGTGGTGACTGTATTGTCGAGGACGTCGACGGGAACAAGAACCGCTTTGTGGAAATTCCGGCGGGAACGACCTCGGTGGAACTGGCCACCTGGCTCTACAACTCTTGCACCGAGTCTTCCATTACCTCCTCCACGCGGGACCTGCCCGCCGTGAGCGCCCTCAAAGTGGCCCCCAACCCCTTCACTGACGTGGCGGTACTGACGTTTGACAATCCCAGCAACGACGTGCTGGACCTCCGCGTAAGCAATGCCATGGGCCAGGTCGTGTACGTCGAAAATGGACTGCGTCGCAATACGGTAGAGCTGAACCGTGGTGACTTGGCGAGCGGCGTATACTTCGCCACGCTCATCAACTCGACGGGCCTGGTGGCTACCGAGCGCCTACTGATCCAGTAGCTTCGTGCTCTCGTGACGGTCGCAAATGGGCTTCTCCCCGGGGAGAAGCCCATTTTTTTGGAGGCGAGATACAACCCGAGCTCCGGTGGAGTGGTCTTTTGGGAGCCAATCAAATTAAAATTGAATCATTTATCAAAATACCGTAACTTTGCGTCTTCATGAAAAGTAAAATATTTCACATTTTATTCGGAGCTTCCCTACTCTTGCTGTTGAGTAGTGCTTGTAAGAGTGAATTTGAGAAAATCCGGGCCAGTGGTGATGTACAGCTGTTGTACGAAAAGGCAGTGAGCTATTACGAGGATGGGCAGTACCAACGGGCGCAGACCCTTTTTGAGCTCATTATCAACAACTTACGGGGGAAGGTAGAAGCGGAAAAAATCTATTTTTATTACGCTTACACCCATTACCACCTGCAAAAGTACGTATTGGCGGCCTACTACTTTAAGAACTTTACCAACACCTTTCCCAACAGCCAGTACCGCGAGGAAGCCGACTTTATGAAGGGCTATTCCAATTACCAGCTCTCCCCTTCCTACCGACTCGATCAATCCTACACCCAGGACGCCATTAACGACTTCCAGCTTTTTGTCAATACCTACCCGACTTCCGAACGCGTCAACGAGTGTAACCGATTGATCGACGAATGCCGGGCCAAGTTGGAACGCAAAGCTTTCGCCCAAGCCGAATTGTACTACGACCTCAAGCAATACCAATCGGCCCAGCACGCGTTTAAAAACCTGCTGCAGGACTTTCCCGACAGCCGACAATCGGAAACCGTCCGCTTTTTGATGACGAAAGCGGCTTACCTACTGGCGCTGAACAGCGTATACGACAAACAGGAGGAGCGCTACCGCGAGGTCATGGCTTCCTCCGACGCATTTTTTAACCGTCATCCCGATAGCAAATACGTCAGGGAGTTGGAAACGATTCGCGACAACTCCGTTAAAAAGATAAACGAGTTCACTAATGACTGATATCAAAACCAAGGTTCAAAACCTCGAACCCAACGTCCAGGCCCGCGACATCAAAGCACTGATTTCGCAGACCGACAACATCTACGAAACGCTGGTCATCATCAGCAAGCGGGCCAACCAAATTTCGGTGGACCTCAAGCACGAGTTGCACAACAAGTTGGAGGAATTTGCCGTATCCAGCGATACGATCGAAGAAATCCACGAAAACAAGGAGCAAATCGAAATCTCCAAGTTCTACGAGCGTCTTCCCAATCCCGTCCTCATCGCCGCCGACGAATTTAGCAACGGCCGCGTTCACTGGCGCCAGAAGGAAGAGCGGAACGAGGAGTTCTAGGACCTTGTCAATGGGTACTCCCTATGACCAAGCTCCTCCAGCACAAAAAGATACTGCTCTGCGTAACGGGCAGTATCGCCGCCTACAAAGCGGCTTTCCTCACCCGCCTATTGGTCAAATCGGGGGCGGAGGATCAA
>CALCCH010000281.1 GCA_937899855.1 uncultured Saprospirales bacterium
GGAAGGTGCGCGCGGGGGTGGGTGTTGGGGGGCGTTGTGGAGGCTCCACCTCCGGCTGGAAGTCCCGGACGATGGGTTGCTGCTTGGGATTGCGGCTGGGGTAGAGGAAGTCGAAGGTCTCGCGTCCCCAGTGAGCCAGGGCATTGGTGGTTTTTAGGTCGGCCTCCCGAAAGCAGAGGGTGGTGGCCATGGCTTTGACAAACAGCGCTACTTTGAGCTCGGTCATCGGCTCGGGAGCGTAGTCCAGCAGCTTGAATTCGAGGGGATAGTCAGCCGGATCCAGTTGGCTGATGTAGGCGTTGATACCGGCTAAGTAGGCTTGGAGCGCTTGGTAGGCCGGGGCGTCCTTTTTCCAGCGCTTGAGGGTGTTTTCCGCGGCGAAGACCATCCCGAGCCGGCGTTGCTTACGGTCGCGGTCCAGGGCACGCGGTCCGACGACTTCGGCCAGTCGGCCGGCGACCGAGCGGGTGGAGATGTCGAGTTGCCACAGGCGGTGCTGGGCCGTGAGGTAGCCCTGTGCGAAGTAGGCGTCGGCTTGGTTTTGGGCAAAAATGTGGGGAACGAGGCGCTCGTCGAAGTAGACCTCGACGGGTGCCGTTAGCTGCTCCGCTTGAATGCGGGAGGGGAGCACGGGCCCGGTGCTGGGTTCGGCATTTTGCCAAAAACCGTTGAAGGGGCTCAAAAAACTCCCTAGGGGAGGCAGGCTCACTTCCCCCAACGCGAGGGGGCGATTGAGGAAGTAGCACAGCCCGATGCAGAGCACAAGGCTGAGGCTAAATTGGAGGGTTTTCATCATGGTTTTAGGAGCAAATTTTCACTAGTGGAAAGAAAAATACAGAAAAGGAAACGAATTTGAAAAGTTCGCGTAAAATTCATCCATAAAAAGGAAGGGGGGGACCCCGCGAGAGGGGAAGAAAATTAATCGTCAGAATAGCATAAAAGCGCTAGTAAAATGACGCAGAAGCAAGAAAAACCCAGTCACAATTTTTATAGAAAAGGACTATTTCTGCTTAGTTTTTCGGTTTGCCACCTATAAATGGCATGTCACGAAAAATCGACAAATCTATTGATGTATGTTTAAAAAGGTAGTATACTTGTAATAGAAAATTATTTAAAAGTAGTTTTTGTGTTTATTTGTTTGGGTTAGAGACCCTTGCTGCAAAGCAAGGGTTTTCTTTTTGGTGTTGGGTTGGGCGATGATACCCGGCAGCGAGTCCGACGCAAAAAGCCGCTCCGATACAATCGGAGCGGCTTTTTGTTGGCCCTTTTGGACCGAGTCCGGTAGGTGTCAGCCGGGCCTAGTTGTTGCCGGTTGGGCTGAGGATGCTGGGGGAGGTGGCGGGAAGGCCAGCGGGCTCTTCGGGCGCTTTGAGTACCTCTCCTTTGATCGTCAGTTTGGCGGGCTCCCCACCTTCGTTGGTGGTCAGAGTCACGCGCTTGACAAACTTGCCGATGCGCTTGGTATCGTAACGCACCTCGATCACGCCGGATTCTCCGGGAAAAATGGGCTCCTTGGGGTAGGAGGGTACGGTACAACCACAACTTCCCTTGGCATTGGTGATTTGGAGCGGCTCGTTGCCTTCGTTTTTGAAGTTGAAGGTGCGTAGGGGATCGGAATTTTGCTCAATCACCCCGTAGTCCACTTCGTAGGTTTCGAAAACCATCTTGGGGCCGGCGGCATCATCGGCTACGGCTACTGCGGTGGCTTCGTTGCCATTCACCTGAGCTTGTAGCATGGGAACCGTCAAAAACAACAAAGCGAGTAGAGCGCATAAATTTTTCATCGTAAGTGCTAGATTTTAGTGATCAATTCGGTACAAATTTAAGTTTATTTAACCCAAAATAAAAGATCACTTTCCATATTTTGCAGTTAAATAAAAGTTAAACGAAAAAAGAATGGCATCTGCTTGCTGGCCGACCTCATTTTTTCCCGTTTCCCCACCACCAGCGCCTTGCCTGGCGCCACTTCCACCTCCTTCGCCGCTTTTACCGTACAAAAAATGAACCATCTCCGTCTTTCCACCTTTCCTTAATAGGCATTTATCTCAACTCCTTCCGTTCACCAAGCACCTGCCCCTGACGTGGCGCGAGCTCCGATTCCTCCCCCCGCTCCGCCAGCTGGTCTGATTGCTGTTAGACGCCTCCACTGCCTCCCCGACGGAGGTCCATCCCCAGGGTTCGACCATTTTTCAGGGATGGAGATCGGGTGCGTCCGCGGAAAATTTTGTATTTTTGTGCCCGCAAACGAGCACCGAGTACTCCCTAACCAAATATTGAAAAATCAAATTTTACTGCCATCTATGTTCGAAAGTCCAATCCTCAACGATATCGTCGAAAAGAGTCAGCAAAAAGACAACACCTTTGTCAAAGAAGTATTGAAAGATTTTTGGACTTGCTGCATCAGCCGCGAAGCTAGCCTGCTGGCCCGCCGCGAAGTATTGACCGGCAAAGCCAAATTCGGCATTACCGGTGATGGCAAGGAAGTACCCCAGGTCGCCCTCGCCCGCGCCTTCCGCAAAGGAGACTGGCGGTCGGGTTACTACCGCGACCAAACCCTGATGTTTGCCCTGGGCATTTCTACGGTAGAAGAGTTTTTTGCCCAATTGTACGCCGACTCCGAAAACGATCCCTTCTCGGGTGGCCGTCAAATGAATAGCCACTTCGCCACCCCCAATATCGACCCCAAGGGCAAGTGGACCGCCCACCGCGAACACTACAACGTGTCTTCCGATGTCTCCTGTACCGGAGGGCAAATGGCCCGCGGACTGGGACTGGCCCTGGCCTCCAAGAAATACCGCGAAAGCGAATTGCTCCGCGAATCCACTCCCTTTTCCGAAAACGGCAACGAGGTTTGCTTCATCACCATCGGTGATGCCAGTACCTCGGAAGGAGTATTCTGGGAAACCGTCAATGCCGCCGGGGTGCAGAAGGTTCCCCTCGCCATCTCGGTCTGGGACGATGGCTACGGCATCTCGGTCCCCATCGAATTCCAAACCACCAAGGGCAGCATCTCCGAAGTGCTCCAGGGTTTCCAACTCGACGAGCAAGGGCGGGGTATCGAGCTGTACCGGATCAAAGGCTGGGATTATCCCGCGCTATGTGAAGCCTACGAAAAGGGCATCGAGAAAATGCGCCAGACCCACATTCCCGCCCTCTTCCACATCGACGAGCTGACCCAACCCCAAGGGCACTCCACCTCGGGTTCGCACGAGCGCTACAAATCCGCCGAGCGGCTCGATTGGGAACGCGACCGCGACTGTATCGTGGTGATGGGCCAGTGGATCGTCGATAGCGAGCTGGCTTCGCCCGAAGAGGTAGAACGCATCCGCGAGGAAGCCAAGGTTTACGTACGAAAGGCCAAGCAAATCGCCTGGAAAAAATACCTCGACCCCATCAAGAAAGAAACGGTTCGCCTCCAGACCTGGGTGGACCAGATCGCGAGTGAGAATGCGGACGTGGTGGAGCTGCAAAACGTCGTTGGCGAATTTAAAAAGCTGGTGACGCCGCTACAAAACGAACTCATCGCCTACGCCCGACGGATCACCTACTGGGCGCAGCACAAGGACAGTGCGACCTACCAATCCCTGCGCGACTGGCTCGATCGGGCCCTCCAGCAAGGACGCGACTGCTACGGGACCCACCTGTACAGCGAGGACCAAACTTCCGCCCTCCGCGTCCCCGTCATTCCCCCCCAGTACGCCGCCGATGCCCCCCAACTCAATGGTTACCAAATCCTCAATCAAATATTCGACCGCGTCCTGGAAACGCACCCCAATTTCTTTGCCTTTGGCGAGGATGTGGGC
>CALCCH010000282.1 GCA_937899855.1 uncultured Saprospirales bacterium
TCCGCGTACCTTCTTGGGGATGGCGCCCAGCTATGGGCCGCCCGCAATCGCGCAAACTACCCGCTTGCGGGCCTGCGAAAACGATTACCTCTCGCCCCTCCAGTGCAACGAGCGGGAAGTCGAACAGGTCGAAGCCATCATGGGTGGAAAAACCTGGATCGGCAAACGCGCCACCAAAGCGCAGTTTCTCCAAAACAGCCGGGACTACCGCATCCTCCATCTCGCCACCCACTCCTGCCTGGACGATGAGACGCCCCTGAACAACAAGATCTTCCTAGCCGACGATTACCTCTCTCACTTCGACCTGTCCAACCTCGAACTGCGCGCCGACCTGGCCGTACTCAGCGCCTGCAATACCGGCAACGGCCCCCTGCAAAAAGGCGAGGGCGTCATGAGTCTGTCCCGGGGGTTTATCCTCGCGGGTTGTCCGAGTACCTTGATCAGTCTGTGGTCGGTAGAGGATTGTACGACGGCCGAGATCATGAGGGAGTACTACGCCCAGTTGCGGACGGGAGCCACCAAGGACGGAGCCCTTAGTGCTGCCAAACGTCAGTTTTTGGCGCGGGCCAGTCGCTTACAATCCCACCCCTTTTACTGGGCTCCATTCGTACAGTTTGGCGATCGTTCGGCGTTGGAGTTCTGAGGAAAATGCCCCCCAATACCCTACAACTGTTGGAGAACCGCGATCGCCTCGGTATGTCGGTCGGCCTCCGGGCGTTTTGCGAGGTCTTCGAGGAGGGGGCGGGCGGCACGGACGTCATCCCCCTGGAGATGAGTGAGGGCCAGGTACCAGGTCGCTTGATCGGCCAGGGGGGAATCGGGATTTTCGCGGATGCTGGTAAAATAGCGGATGGCCAAGGGATAATCCCGGCTTTCGAGGGCGGCAATCCCACCCGCCATTTGCAGCAGGGGATCGCGGTTGGCTTCGGCGGTCAGCTCGGCAACGAGGGGCAGTACTCGTTCGTAATCGCCCCGGCTGTACCGGGCATCAATCTGGGCAAGACGGGGATCCTCGGTGGGTTCGGAACGTTCGGTATGGGAGAGGGGATAGCTTTGGTAGTGCTGGGCAAAGACCTCGGGGCCGCTGAGGGGGTCGGGACGAAGCAGATAGGTGGCCACGATCAGTAGGGCCAGGCCAGCGGCGGCGGTAAGTAGAATCCGAACGGGCAGGCGACGTTTTTTGGCGCTGGGAGCAGTGCCGGTCGGAGAAGCTGACGCCTCCCCTTGGGTTTGGCGGTGGATGGCTTTGAGGCGGGCCCGCAGCTGCTCATTGCCGTGGTGCTGTAGTCCCCGAAACAATTGACGCTCCTCGCTGACCCTTTGGGCAAGCGCGGGATCCTCGCGGAGGGCCCGCTCGAATGCATCGAGCTGACTTCCGGTCAATTCGCCGAGGAGGTAAGCGTCAATCTGTGATTCGTAGTTGCGTTCTTTTTCCATTGCTACGGGATTCTGATGCGGGATTTAGAGCCAGTTCTTACCGGCTGCCAATTTTCGCAGTTGTTTCATACAATTCGATTTTTTGTTTTTGGCCACGGCTACGCTGGAAATCCCCATGTGTTCGATGATTTCCTTCATGCGCAAGCGTTCGTAGTAAAAGTAGTGCAGTATCTTCTGGCAATCACTCCCCAGTTCCTTCAACAAATCCGCAATCAGTTGGGCCTGCTCCGAGGCGACCAATACTTCAAACTGCGTCTCGGCGACGGGGATGCGTTCCGCCTCTTCGGTCAGTGTGGTGTTGCGCTGACGCTTGCGGAGTTGTTTGAGCCACAAATTGCGGCAAACGGAGTAGAAGTAGGTCGAAAGCGTACTGGTCAGCGCAAAGTCCGGTCGGCGGACCTGATTGTACAAGACGACCATCGCGTCCTGAAAGACATCTTCGACCTCATCCGGGCGACCGTTATTGGTCAGGATAAAGTGTTGGATCATCTTGTACAGCCTTTGGTACAGGTACTTCAACGCGCGGTCCGCCTCCGGGGCGTTGGCCGATTGGAGCAGTTGCAGTAACTCTTCATCGCCGTATTCTTTCATCCTTGTGTCATTGTATTGATACCGATATGGGGCAAAAGGTAATTATTAATGGGATAAATTAATAAAAAAACCGGACCAATCCCATTCGATCAATCCGGCAAAAAAGTGACTTCAAAATTCAGCTAAATACAAAATTGAACAGTGGAGCAGCGATGGCCGCTCCAAGTGTTGGTAAATACCGGTAGGGAGAAAAAAGACATCGCCAAAACGGCATTTTCCGCTGAACGTGTCAAATTTTAGTACAAGCGTGTCAAAAGATTACTTTGCATCCTCATTGCTCGGGGTAAAATAGGCAATGGGTTTGATCGCAAAGCGCTGGAAATAAAGGTTGGAAAAATAGTGCTGGTCCTCAAAGCCGACCGCATAGCTCACCTCCGCAATGGTAGCGTAGACTCCGTCCTCCAGCAACTGCCGGGCCTGATGCAGGCGAATCTCGCGCAGGTACTGGTTGGTGGTCAGGCCCGTAAGCTTCTTGATGCGACGACTCAGTTGGCGCTTGCTGATGTGGAGGGCGGCGGCCATTTGATCTTGGGTAAAATTGCGGGTCGACAAATTATCGAGCAGTAGCTGCTCCAATTCGGCCAACCAACGTTGCTGATTGACGTTGGCCACGGCCTCCCCGCTCCCCTTGCGCTCCCCCGCGTGCTGTAGCAGGGTCTCCACCTTTACCAACAGCTCCTGCGCCACAAAGGGCTTGGTGACGTAATCATCCACCCCAATGCGGAGGGCCCGACGACGGTCCTTGACCTCAGCCCGGGCCGTCAGCAAAATCACTGGCATCATGATATCGGAAATGATCAGCCGGGGCAACCGAACCGTCTGCGACAACCAGTCCAAGGCTTCCTGGCCATCCCCCACCGCCACCAGGTGGTAATCCGCCAGTACCAGCCCCAGGTATTCGCGCAGCTCCGGGTTGTCCTCCACCAGCAAGATATTCCCCCGATGCTTTTTGGGAGTCGTACCCAGCGCCTCCGCTTGAACTGGGGGTACCGTGGGCTTGGTCTGATTTTGCCAATCGCTGATCTCATCGGCATCCAGTGGCCGCTCCCGGACGAAGGCCTCCTCCACTGGCTCGGGAGCGTGCGGAGAAGGCAACACTTTTAAAGGCAATCGAATCCAAAACCGACTGCCCGTTTCCGAGCTACTTTCCACCCCAATTTGCCCGCCCATCAACTCGACCAACTCCCGGGTCAAAGCCAGGCCAATCCCCGTACCGCCATCGCCTTCCCGATTCGTCTTGCGCACCTGGTAAAAACGATTGAAGACCTGGGGCAGATCCTCCGCCGGGATTCCCCCACCCGAGTCAATCACTTCGATCATCAATTGCTCCGCATCCGTCGACCAGCGAAGCAGGACCCGTCCGCCACTGGGCGTATACTTCAGGGCATTGGACAACAGATTCTGAACGATGGTACTGAGTTTTTCTTCGTCGATCAACAACCAGAGCTCCCCAGCGTACCGTTGCTCCAATTGCAGGTCAATTTTTTGGGTCCTGGCCAGGGACGTAAACAAGGAGAGCTGCTGTTCGAAAAACCGCCGCAGGTCCATTTGCCGGGGGTGGAGTTCCAGCTGTTTGGCCTCCAGCTTGGCCAGGTCTAGCATGTACTTGACCTTTTGGAGCAGGTGCTCGCTATTTTGCCGAATCAGCTGTAGCAATTGTTGCTCCTCCAGCTCGACCGAACTGCGCTGGAGCAGTTGCCGGACGGGGCCCGAGATCAAGGTCAGTGGAGTGCGCAATTCGTGGGCAATGTTGTTGAAAAATCGGGTCTTCAGGCGGTCCTGTTCGCGCAGTTCTTCCGCCTGTTTTTCAATCAATAGCTTGTCTTCCTGGATCTTGAGGGTGCGTTTTTGGACCTCCCGCTCCAACTTCGCCTGCTGCTCTTGGAGCCTCAGGTTGCGCAGGCGCTGCCACCACCAGATCATTCCAAAGCAGAGGAGGGTGAGGAGGGTGAGGAACTCGGGGCGGCGGTAAAAAGCCACGTAGCGTAGGAGGGGGATGCGCAGCTCCTGATCGCCAAAGCTGTAGCCCGTTTTGCGCGCCCGAACGCGCAGCGTATACTGCCCCGGCGTGACTCCCTCGATGGCAATTTCGTTGCCGCGCAGGCTCTTCCAGCGCCGGTCTCTTCCGTCCAGCCGGTAGTTGTAGATGATCTTGTCCGAGTTGAAATAGTCCAGCTGGGCCACCTCCAGACGGTAGATGCGCTCCTCGGGATCCAATTCGATGGCATTGCCCTGCCAGACCTAGGCCGTCTTGTTTTCCAAGCGCCCCTTGGAGCCTTCAAACATGGTAAAATCCGCCAGGATGGGAGAATGGGGCTTGTCGCGATCGGGGTAAAAATCTTTGGGATCAAAAGCCGTCACTCCGTTCAAGCTACCAAAATAGATGCGCCCATCTACATCCTGATAATGGGAAATGCGGTTGAACTCGTAAAAGGAAATACCATCGGGGACCCCGTAGTTTTTGACCCGGTGTGTTTCTTTGTCGAATTGTAAAATACCGTAGTCGCTACTCATCCACAGGTGGTCAAAATCATCCTCGTATACGGCGTAAATGTTGTTGTTCGAAAATCCGGTACGCCGATCGTACTGCTCCAATTCCCCCGCCGAGCGATCCCAGCGGATCAAGCCTTCCCCACTGGTGGCCAACCAGTAAATCCCAGCCTCGTCCAAGTGGAGGTGTTGGATGTTGCTGGTGGGTAAATAAAAACGTCCACTTTCGCGGTGGCTGTAGCGTTCGACCACACCGCGCCCTTCTTCCAACCGGTACAGGCCACGGGTACTGAGGATCCAAATCAGCCCCTCCCGATCGCGGACCAAATCCGTGATAAAGCTATTGCGCAGCTCCGTAAATTCGTTGTAGTGATCGTACAGGGCCACGGTATCCACCACGCCCGGATGGGCCAGGCGTAGGCCATTTTGATCCCCCAGTAGAAATTGACCATCCCGCAAATCGAGAATCGACCAGGTTCGACCATCGTATTTGGGGAGTTGATAACTGCGCTGCTCTTCCAAATTCTCAGGATCCAATTCGACCAGGCCGCTATCGCCCGCCCAAAATCGCCCTTTGCGGTCCCGGAACAGGGGAAAGCGCGAAAAAGGGGCCAGTCGATTGTCGGGCAAAGTCGCTATTGCTTCCGCCGCTCCGGTCGACAGATCTACCCGATGGCGGCCACCGTAGACATTGACGTAGAGGTCAGCGCCATTGACCAGAATGCCCCGGCAACGGTAAAAATCTTCCATCTTGTACTGGCGGGGATTGAGGTAGAGATAGCGCTCAAACAGATTGGCCCGCACCTGCGCCAGGACGATGCCATTGCTGGTCGCCAGCCAGCCCAGGCCATCCCGGTCGAGTTTCATCTGGTGTACCTCGCGATCGATCACGTCCGCTTCCTCATCGTCATAATCCATTACGATCGACCCGTTTTTATCCACCACCACCAAGCCGTGGGTGCTGGCGATCCAAAAGTTTTGTCCCGACTTATCGTAGGTTACCCCCACCGGGCCGGGCAGCTCATTTGCGCCGGGAAGCTTTTCCAACAGCTTTACCTGTCCCCCCTGGAGCAAGGCTACCCAGGGGAGGTTGACCTCATTCGTACCGAGAATCGCGTAGGTCTGTCCGGGACCCTTGACCAAGGCATTGATGGCGGTCATGGAGGTCGCCACCTTGGTTTGGACCACTCCTTCGAAGCTGATTTGGTAGAGGAAATTCTTGTGGCTCAACCAGATCGAATTCGCCTCAAATAGTTCGACGTTGAACTGAGGGGTGGGAACGGGAATTTCTGAAAACCTAGTAGCCGATCGGTAAATCCAGAGTTGTCCCGTTTTGCTGTAGAAGATCAGGCCCCCTTCTTCAGAACCGTGGATATTGCGGAGGGTATCCCAGGTAAAGGGCAGCGCTTGGTCCGCAAAGTAATCGGTGAGGGATTGGATGGTTTCGGTGCTGGGGTCAAAAATATCGAGGTGATCAATCTGGGTAACGTTGGCCCGAATTTCGGCCTCCCCGATGAGCCAGAACTTGCCATTCTCGTCCCGCTCAATCCGCTTGATGTCGCTTTGGCTCAATCCATCCTCCTCGGCCGTCCACCACTTGAAGCGGTGGCCATCGTAGCGATTCAGCCCCCGGCGCGTAGCGATCCACATCAATCCGTGCTCGTCCTGGTGAAAGTCGAATACCTCGCGGTGGGAAAGGCCATCCGGGAGATTGAGGCTGCGAAAATTAACGAGAAAGTCATCCTGTCCCGGCAATTCAGACGGGCAGTACAGGTAAAGAACCACCCATACAAACACGCGAAATAAGAATCGACATTGTTGCGACATGGAAAGTTGAATACTTGGCTGTTGATCTCTCTTGTAGTAGTATTGGTGTACGCAGGGCACCCGGAAAGGATGCGTTCGACGTATGCTTGGGATTTGCTGGGCCCTGAGTTAGGACGGACAAAATTAGCTAATACATCAGAAAAATAAAAATATTGAGGCCTTTGGATTGTTCCTGGGGAGCTTGGATCATAAAAAAACACCCGACAAGGCGTCTTGTCGGATGTCCGCATTTAGGATTTATATAACAATTAGGTAGTGTCTTACAAATGCTTTTGGAGGAAGGTGGTCCGGGTTTTGGTGCTCGCCGAGCCTCCTTTCGAGCGGAATAGCCTTAGCTATTGCGGTAGCCATAGGTGTGAGTGAGCGCCCCCTTTGGGGCGGACACCGTCCGAAGTGCGGGAACCACTTAGCGGATGGGAGGCCAGATTCTCAAGATGGAGCAGATTCGCCGCTGGGTACTGGTAAGACATCACCTCATCTAGGGTGTTTGATCCTATTTGCCTCGTCCCGGTGGCCCGAATGGCCTTCGTCAGGCGGAGCCCGTACGCGGGTTTTGTACATAATTTCGGAAGCTCTTTTTCAGGATCAGTTCCCAATCCTGGTCGAGTCGTTGGCCCAGGCCGGCGGCAAGGTCTCCAAAGAGGGTATCCGAAAAGTGCAGGGTACTCTTTCCTCCCCTAGCCCGCAAGTCGAAATGGAGAAAAGACAAACCGGGACCGCCCAATGCGGGGCTCAGGGGCCCCTGCAAGAGTAGCCGTTGGCCCTTTTCCAAGCCAATCACCTGCCCCCACAATTGCCCGTCGCCTCCCTCGGCCAGCTCGTACCAGTGCCCCCCCAAACGCAAATCCAGCACCATACCGACGGAGCTGGTATGCACGTAAAACTGGGGTGGCCACCACTGACTCATTTCTTCCGTAAGGGCAGACCACACCCTCGCCCGATTTGCCGCAATGGAAAGTTCCAGCGAAAGCGTGGTCGTCCTGATTGATTTTTCTGGTTCGCCCATCAACGGGGTACTTTTTGCAGCATATTTCTTCAGTTGTAAAAGTTGTCTCAACCATTCCTCATAGCTCTCCTTGATCGGTACCGGGTTAAGATAATTCCAGCGGAATTTGCCCTCCCTTCTGATGGTAATCAAGTTGGCTTTTTCTAGTATGCCTAAGTGTTTCATGACAGCGTAGCGTGAGAGGTTCTCGATTCGTTCACTGATCTCACCGGTCGTAAGCGGTGCGTCATGCAATAAATCAATAATCGTCCGCCGCGTGGGGTCTGCCAGAGCTTTCCAAATCATAGGAAAAATTAACATGTTACCAAATAGTAACATGTCAAAACTACGCATATTATTACAACTGACCAATTTTTTGAACTTTCTTTTTTCGTAAATCTGTACCCTTCCCCCTCACCGGCCTTCCCCCCTCTTTTACTTATCCACCAGATTGTGAGGACCATACGGATCGTAAAAAAAGGTGGCATGAAAAATGGGGAGCGTCACCGCGCTAGCGAAAACCGACGCGGAGCCCCGCAAAACAGCCCAATCATTGTAGCCAGTGTGCTAATGTGTATATGTTAATGGATCTCAAACCCAAACAATCATGAAAAGCGTCATCAACCTTCTACTGGGCCTGAGTGCCCTGCTGTTTTCCCCATTCTTGTCGGCCCAAAGCATCCGTGGTGTCCACGTCGATGATTTTCGCAATATCCTTGGCTACCCCGATCGGGAACGGGAATTGTTGACCTTCGCGGAGGACCTGGACTTCAATTATTTGCTCCTCTACAACCTGGGTTTCATCAACCGTGACGTGTACGACCTGAGCGACCCTGCGGGTGGGTCTACCCTGGCCAGTTTTATCCGGCGGGCCAAGCAAGAGTATGGCATCGAGCAAATCGGTATCGTGGGAGAGAAGGCCAGTTCCTTCGACTGGACGGTGGCCTTCCGACACAATTTTCCCGATGTACACATCGACGTTTACCACCTCGAATTTGAGTTTTGGAATCCCAATATGATTGAGCGCTATTACTGCTCGACCTACCTGGAGGAGCGTGAGCTGGAATGCAGCGTGGACGGTGCTTTTGAATATTACCAAGGGGAGTTGGAGAAAGTCCGGTGGATGGCGGACGCAGCGGATGCCGAGTGTGAAACCTACCTGGGCAATACGACCTACGAGCAGGGTGCCATCATTGGAGCCATCTGCGATCGGGTCTTGGTCCACTTTTACCGCAAGTCGGACCTCTACAACAACGGCAACAGCATTTATCAATACAAACCCGAGCGCCTGGAGGCCCTGGTCGCCTCGGGCCAACCACTCCGGGTGGTTCCTCTGTTTTCGGGGAGGAAAAAATTTATGGGCCCCTGGCTGCTCGAAAATCCCCTCGAACAGGCCTTTAGCACTTTTTTGATGGGACAAAACGGCTTTGCCGAACAGGAGGGCGCCTGGAAAGATCTCGTAACGATCGAGGGCTACCACTGGCATCGCTATAGCGATCTCAATCACTACCTCAACAGCACTAAACCCGGCGGGGACATACTCACTGAGCAGTTTTTCTACCGCCGCCACCGCGGCGTCGCCGAAACCAGTACCCGCAGCTCCGAGCCCGACCCCTTTGTGGAAGATCCCAGTGCCCCTCAGCTTTTCCCTAATCCCGCCTACAACGAGTTGCAGCTCGACGCCCAGGGCCGGGAGATCGTCCGGGTCGAAATCTACCTGCCCAATGGCGAGCTCTACGATTTTGTGGAAGCGGAGCAACTGGGCCAGCAGCGCATCGACGTCAGCCAGTGGCCCGAAGGGCTCTTCCTCATCAAGACCTACCTCCGCGAGGCCGACAGCAGCGGCGTACAACCCGTATTTGTAAGACGAGAGTAGGGATTACTCGCCCCTCGACTTTCCCTCTGATCTTCTTGGCTCCCATCGAGTTATGCGACCATTTGAGCGCACCTTGTCGGGCACCTTTCCAAACTTTTTCAATCCGCAGCGCTACTTTTTTTACCCTTTTTTTAAGCTGATAATCAATCACTTAGGGCTTTTTAAGCAAAACACAACAAGGTGCAGTTATGGAATTTTTCAAAAAAAGCGTCTATGTATTGTCTTTCCCTGATTCTAGGTGACGGAAAGGCAACTTGTTTTTTCCACGACCAGGATCAGGAACCTGGGTCTGGGTAGCGGAGCTGTGTTTGGGCACGGTTTGCGCAAAGGGGTGCGGTGAACGGTCGCACCTTGAGGGTGGGTCCCACCCTCGGGCCGAACTAAATCCTAGCCCGAATTAACCCCCAATTCGGCTCGAATTGGCCCCTAGCCAAATCTCGTTTCCAACTGCATTTTACTAGAAGCCATCTCAAAATGTTTTTGCCGGCGAGGGAGTGGTCATTTGCGTTC
>CALCCH010000283.1 GCA_937899855.1 uncultured Saprospirales bacterium
AACAAGCCCAAGTGCTCCGCAAACAACGACTGAAGTTCCCGGTGCGGACGGACCGCCCCACTCCGGGCAATGGAATTACCTCGGCGGCCTCTTTTATCCACCCACCTTACCTCTTCCGGGGCTTTGTCTGTAGCGATTACGGGCTACTCACCATCAGCGAGCTCAGCGATCCCGAACGCATTCTCCAAACCCACCAGATCAGCCGCGATGCCCCCATTGGAATCAATCACGGGGGGCTCTACGATGTAGTGTTGAACCGCTCCAAACCCAAGCCCCCCAGTCCCGTTCGAAGCAAAACCGACCTGAAGATGGCGCGCAAGTTCCTTCAGCAAAGCAGTCGCAACCGCTTGAGCATTTGGGTACAACAAGTAGCGCCGTCAACTTACCGGCTAAAAATTGGGGCCTTTATCCAACAGTATCAGGTTGGAGGAGAAGTGATTGACCGATTGCTATTTTTCAACACCTTTTTGCAAAGCCCCAAATGGGAGCGCCTTCCCGAGGAGGAGGCTACTGAATTTATGCAGCAAGGATTATAATTGCATCACGACGATTTTCTCCAAACTTTGCCAACAGGGACCCTCAATTTGGACCAGATAGGTCCCCGCCGCGTAATGGCGCAGGTCCAGTTGTTGGCGTACAAAGCCCGCTTCGAGGGATAGGATGAGGTCGTCCATCAAACGGCCCGTAGTATCGTAGATGCGCACCTGGGCTTGGTCCTGCCCCGGGGGAGCGGCCAGTACCAACTGGCAAAGACCCGTGGTGGGATTGGGAAAAATCTTACTCTCCAGGTGTTCGCCGTGATTGACGCTAAAAGTATCGCGCTGTCCACAAACATCCTCGGCGACGTATACCAATTCGCCCCGAACCAGGGGCACCGCCAGGCGTTCGCCCTCCCCCACCAAGGTCTCCGCACCGAACACATCCAGTTGGAACCATTCCAGGGGGGCGGTGAAATGACGCGCCCACAGTTCGTTGATGGTACCCGGGCAATCGGGTCGGCGTGTCGCGCGGATGCGGAGGCGCTTAAAATCGTCGAGCTCGGCCCAGCCGCCATCCTCCCTCAGGAGCAGGTGACGATCGTACCAAGGCAGGTCCTCGTAACGCAGGTGGGCCCCCGAGGGCCAGTCGACCACCAGCGAATCGATCGACCAATCCCCCAAACCAAAGTGCAGACGGGTACCGCTCTGGGTGGTGTAGCCCCCACCGCTCAAGCAGGACAGCTCCCGCATCTGGAGGGCGGACTGCCCCGCGGGATTCTGACCGTAGACCCGCACCTGGTCCCCGTAGCGCTGGGGATTGGACGCGATGCCCTGGAGGGAAACCACCAGGGCGGAACGACAGTCTTCCGTGGTGTTGCGAAACAAGAAATTGTGCAGGATACCGCCTCCGGTACGGAAGCGATTGGACTGGCAGATATCGAGGTCCCCATCCGCGTCAAAATCCACGGCGCTGAGGCTCCAGGCAAAGCCCTCCTCGCTGGCCGTCCACTCGTTGGTGAGCAGTTCGAAACGGCCATCGCCCTGGTTCTGATGAAATTCGCGGGGGATCTCAAAATGGTGGAGGAGAATCAGGTCCAGGTCCCCATCGTTGTCAAAGTCGCCCCACTGGCTCCCGTTGCCCGAGAAATCGGGGTGAAAGTCGACTTCGGGGTCCGTCACCCGGCGGAAGTCGCCATTCTGCATATTGAGAAACAGTCGGTCCTCGTCTTCGCGATCCACGACGATCACATCCAGCCAGCCGTCGTTGTTGTAATCGCCCCAACTGGCACTCCGGGCGGCGATAAATCGCTCATTGGCCAAGGCATTGTAAACCTCCCGAAAATTTCCCCGGCCGTCATTTTCGTAGCACAGGTTATGCGCCAGTCGATCGGTATTGATGACGTAGAGGTCCTGATCGCCATCGTTGTCGTAATCGATCCAGCTACAGCTGATGGTGTGCTGGACTTCGTTGGCAACGGGGCCGGTGGTAATCCGTTCGAAGCTGCCATCGCCGCGATTGCGGTAGAGGCGATTGGCGTAGCGGTAGGCATTGACCACGTAGAGGTCGAGCCAGCCGTCGCCATCGTAGTCGACCCAGCTGGCGGCGTAGGAGGGTTGGGCATCGGTAACGACGGGATCGTCGGTGAGGGGGCTAAACTGGCCCTGCCCATCGTTGCGGAAGAGGGCATTGGGGGCGCCGCCCTGTTTGGTATAATCGCAATTGGCGATGTAGACGTCCAAGTCGCCATCCCGATCGTAATCGCCCCAGACGGCGCTAAAGGAGGGGACCATTTTGGCGGTCAGCGCATTGTCGACGCGCGTAAAACGGCCGTCGCCATCGTTGCGGTAAAACTCGTTGGGTTCGCGGCTCTCCCCGTTGGTGATGAACAGGTCTTCATCCCCGTCGCCATCGGCATCGGCCCAACTGCTGGAATTGCTGTGGAAACGCTGGTTGTCAAAGGCGGTCAGCTCCAATTGTTCAAAAGATTGGGCGGTGGTCGTTCCGGCGGCGAGGACTACCCCGTAAAAAAAGGCCAGGTACCATCGTTTAGCGGGAATGCCCTGGAGGAGGGCGCGCGGTTTGATTTTGTTTTTCATAAGCTTTGGAATGGGTCCACCGAGTAGATGGACGGTACACAAATTATGGGAGGCGTGGATCGCCCTACTGTGAAAATGAGCATTTTGGGGGACATAAGCCAATCTAAGGGGTGGGGAATTGAATTTTTCGGGAATTCCAGGGGGTAACGGCGCGTTTTTCCGGCCTTGGTGGGTCGCCTTGCGGAGACGGTACAGGATACCCATGGAAAAACAGTTCGCACACCAAAGGTTCGATCGGGATCAGCCGTAGGGGGGCCTACGCCACTCTCTGTTGGAGTTGCTGTAGGATGATCTGAAGCAGTCGGTCGAAGGGAATGATTTCGATGGCGAAGTTTTCCCCGGAGGCTATGGGGTGGGTGGTTAGTTTTTCGATGTAGGATTTGGCGCGGCGCTCCAGGGCGGCGGGATGAAAATTGACCTTGGGTAGCAGGCACAGTATTTTGATGAACCTGTAGGCGCGTCGGGTATCGTCGCCCCGGAGGTAGCGGTAGCTGTAGTGTTGGACGGCTTCGATGCGGTCGATGAATTTGCCGCGGTCTCGGGCGAG
>CALCCH010000284.1 GCA_937899855.1 uncultured Saprospirales bacterium
TCTGAGGTGGGGTTTGGGGTGCCCGGATCTCAAATCTTTACGCCCGCTCCCATGCGACACATCATGGTGGGGGTCCACTACAATTTTTAACCGAAAACAAGGATTATCATGAAATCTACTCCCTTTTTACTGTCTTGCTTACTCTTCCTGAGCGCCCTCGCGCTCAGTATCGGCTGCGGCCAGGGGCCCAGTGCCGATACCCATACCCCCGCCTCCACCGGGGAAAGCCACACCCATACCCACGAGTCCGGGAATGAAAACCACACCCATACTCCCGCCCCGGGGACGGGAAGCCACAGCCATTCCCACGCCCCCGGCGAACGCGGCGACGGCCACAGCCACTACCACGACGCGGTGGAACGCCCCCCCTTCACCTACCTCACGATGAACGGCGAGTTTCACCTCAACCCCGGTGACTCCATGTCCCAAAATGATCCCCGCAACCCCGGTCGCCTCATTCTCACAACCAGCTCCGATAAGGGATCCCTCACCAAAATGACCTTCTTCGATCATAGCGATGTGGAGAAACAACTCGCCGAGTGTGGCTACCACTTCATCGGCAGCCGCCCCGACCCCCACTACTATCCCGAACAATCCAAAACTTCCATCTGGGACGTGTTCGAAAAAGTGGAGGACTTCTCGGGGGATTGCTCCAAGTACAAATACGTGCTCTCGCGCTCGCCCCACGGTGATCCCATCCACATGCACCTGCGCTACGGCGACGATGTGGAACGCATCCTGGCCATGAGCAACGATGCCGAAGACGACCAATTTAACCCCTGGTGGGCCACCTACTGCGATATCAATCGTACGACGGCCTGCGATTAAACGCCCCTGTCTTAACCCCAATCAGCTCCTACCTACCGGCTACCGGTAGGGGGAGCTGACTCCTTTTTTTCCCCTCCCCTCAACAGATGGCCCTCCTCCGACGTTACCCCTAACAAGTGACTTCTTTAGTGGTGAACCGCGTGGATTCGGCAAAGTTTTCGCAGCGCAAAAAGCGAAAACTTCGTGCTGGAGTCCGGGATTTTTCCGGGCCTGTTGGCCAGTAGCATCCGCTGCGATGGGACCGAATGCCTGGGCGGTTAAGACCGACACCTAAATTTATTTCACCGAACGCTGGGTACGGGCCCTTTGGGCTCCACGCGTTCCACCTTAAAGCTATAACTTATGAAATACCTGTACTTTAGCCTGCTCCTACTCAGTCTAAGCGCCTGTGGCGAAGACGACGAAGCCCTGCCAAGCGCGACGACTAGCCCCCTTTCCTGCTGCGCTACCGCTCCCCTCACGGGCGAACTCGACGGCAGTAGTTTTTACCTGCCCACCGCCTTTACCCCCAATGGCGATGGGATCAACGCCATCTTTTTGGTCTACGCGGGGAACTACATCCACGAAGTCGTCAGCCTCGAAATCTACGATCCGAGCGGGCGGCGGATGTACCGAGCGGAAAGGCTGGTCCCCAATGATGTCAGTCGCGCCTGGGACGGTCGCTACCGCAATGGTGTTTTTGAAGGTTACTTTACTTACCGCGTCAAACTCTTTAGTGTCAGCGGCCAGCTAGGGACCTACGTGGGAGCGGCGTGCAGCATTCGCTGTATCGGGACTGAAGGTTTGATTGAGGCGGGCAACTGGGAATTCTGTACCTTTGGTACCCAGCAAAATGGCCTTGGGGAACCCGACCTGAGCGTACCGAGCTTTGAAGACGAGCGCTGTATTGGGGGTTAGGTAGCAAGCGGTTTTGATGAAATACCAATTCTTAATAGGGGTCGCCCTGTTTTTGGGTACGGCCTGCGGCGTCCAACGGTTCCAACTCCGGGATTGCCCCACTTTTACGACCACCACCACTTGGCAAAGCCAGCAGCAAGGCGCGGCGGCCGAGCTCCGGGATGCGGACACGCGCTACCGTACGCAGGTGGTCCGCGTGGATGAAGCTCAGTACGAAGTAGAAGTACGGGGAGAACGGCCGGAAGATCGCTACCGGTTTACGTGGCGGCGCTCGGATCTGGCCATTACGGGTTTTGTGGCGGGCAATACGGTCCTGGAAGTTTACCTGCCCCTCCTGCAATTTCCCCTCTACCGGGGAAAGACCTGGCGGGATACCCTTCGCCTGCAGGAGCATCCGCGGGGAGCGATTCGGCGGCTGCCGGCCAAGTTCGAAGTAAAAGCGGTGGAGCCCCACGACTACGTAGCGGGGCAAGAGTTGGGCAGTGAGCGCAAGGCCTTTCTGATCCTGACGTACCTGCCCGATCGGGTCTTGCATTTTTACTACCTCTCGCCCAGTAAGCACTTTCCGGGTACCAATCCCGTCGACCTCTTCTTAGGACTCGATTGGTTCAATCCCAATGCCGAGCGGGGTCGCATCCAAGTTACCGACTACCAACGCTGACGACGGCGATGGTTACCAACGCAGCAGGGCCGAGCCCCAGGTAAAGCCACTGCCAAAGGCGGCCAGACAGACCAGGTCGCCCTTTTTGACCTTCCCTTCCTGCCAAGCTTCGCACAGGGCAATGGGTACGGAAGCCGCCGTGGTGTTGCCGTACTTTTGAATGTTGTTGAACACTTGATCGTCGCGCAACTGGAGGCGCTTTTGGACAAACTGGCTGATCCGCAGGTTGGCCTGGTGTGGGATGAGCATGTCGAGATCGGAGATGCCATAACCGTTGGCTTCCAGGGCTTCCATAATAACTTCGGGAAACTTTTGCACGGCGATTTTAAATACCGCCTGGCCTTCCATATTGGGAAAGAGGTCCTGCTCCTCCCACATCTTGGGGGTGAGGAAAACGCCACCGAATTCGAGGTCTTCGTAGCCAAAACGATCGGTTCCGAGGTGGTAGCCCCCGTGGCTACCGGGATTGATAAAGGCCAGTTTTTCGGCATACTCGCCGTCGGAATGCAGGTGGGTGGAGAGTACGCCCTCGTTTTCATCTTCGGTGGGTTGGAGGACGACGGCGCCGGCACCATCGCCAAAGATGACGGTGACGTTGCGGCCGCGGGTGGAAAAGTCGAGGCCCATCGAGTGGAACTCCGCACCGATCAAGAGGATGTTTTTGTACATGCCCGAGCGGATGAATTGATCGCCGACGGAGAGGCCGTAGATAAAGCCCGAGCACTGGTTGCGAACGTCGAGGGCACCGACGTCGCGCATTTTGAGGGCCCGTTGGACGAGGACGCCACAACCGGGGAAGTAGTAATCCGGGCTGAGGGTGGCGAAGATGACGAAGTCGATGTCTTCCGGCCCTACGCCCGCGTTTTCCATGGCGATCTTAGCGGCGGCTACCCCCATCGAGGAGGTACTTTCTTGGTGACGCGCGCCGTAGCGGCGTTCGCGAATGCCGGTGCGTTCTTGGATCCACTCGTCGGAGGTATCCATCACCTTGGTCAGGTCGTCGTTCGATACGACCCAATCGGGGACGTAGTGGCCAATGCCGGCTATTTTTGATCGCAGCATCTTCTTTGTTTTTGTGGTGAATGTTGGAGCCAAAAATCGATATTTTCTACCAATTTCCAAAGCAGCACTAAGAAATCCTTAAGCCTTTTTAGGAAATCCTTAACCAAAATCGACCAAACGCTTTGGGCCGGAGGAGCGGTCTTCCCAAGTGAAGAATCTATTGAAGTAGCTCCGGAGCTACGCTGCACCGGGATCCGGTCCACCGGACCTTTCCCACAAAAAATCAAAATATGAAAAAGTCC
>CALCCH010000285.1 GCA_937899855.1 uncultured Saprospirales bacterium
CTTGCTGACGACCTGCTTGTGGTCCTGTCAGCAGAAGCTGTACCGCTACAATTACCGCGGTGAGGATCAAAGCCTGACTTACGAACGCCGGGCCCTGGAGAAGGGCGAGAAAAAATACCTCCGTGCGATCAGTGAGGTCAATAGCCTGCGGGCCTACCGCGATTATTACCAGCGCTATCCCGATGGCGTTTTTGCCGCTCCGGCCCGCCGCATCATCAAAGAAACCGCGACCTACCTCCGCCGAGCCGGACAACCCTCCGCCGCCCTCCTCGATCCAACCCTCCGATATCAGGACCCCCCAGGGCTACCCCGTCGCCGCCGACGGCCGTTCCCTCGATAGCGACGGCGATGGCGTCCCCGATGGCCGCGACCGCGAACCCGATTCTCCCCCCGGTGCCGAAGTCGATGCCGATGGTCGGACCATTCCCCCGCAGTCCAGCTCGTCCGAAACCGAAGCTCAGCTGCGCAAAGCCTACTCCCTGCGCGACTACGACTACCTCCGCCGATTTTTGCAAGAGCATCCCGACTCTCCCTTCGCCCCCACGGTAGAGGACTGGCTTTCGGAACTCGATACCAAGCCCGGATCGGATTCGGAGGAAATCCTGGCGGAACAGGCGTGGGAACGCCTCAAGGATTCTCGCTCCCGGACCGACCTGCAAAATTTTATCGACCGCTATTCGGGTACGGCCGCCGCTACCAAGGCCCAACAGCGTCTTCGTGACCTGGGCGAAGCCGCTCAAAATACGACCGGTGGCAAGTCCAAAGGAGAAAACTCGACGGTCGATCCCGCCCAAACCAACGTCCTGCCCGCCGATAGCAGTGCGACCGCGGATAGGGATACACTGGTGGCGGACCCCCAAGTCCGCCGGGATTCCTGCCTACAAAATAGCATCGACGAAGGCGTACTGGCCTTTAATCTCCTGCCCTCCGAAATGGTCCTCGATTCGATCTACGCGTTTTACGTCAAAATCAACGACCTCTCCGAAATCGATGCCGTGGCGGAAAGCTTCTCGCGCATCACCGGCCAAGAGATCGACGCGGAGGTCATCAACCCCTACGATCGCGATACTACCGACGGCGGGGTGGTCTTTGAGGCCCTAAAAATTGGTTCGGAGATGAAGGTCCAACTCCAGACCTTCAACGAAGCAGCCTTCAACATCAAGGCCCAGCACAGCCAGGCCGTTCAGAAGATCGATTGCGACCTGACCGCCTCGTGGAATTGGGACATTCAACCCCGGGAAAAAGGCCCCCAGCGGCTTCGCCTCATCATCGAGGTGTTGGTAGACGGGCAGCCGCGTTTGAGCGATATCAATATTCCGCCCAAGGACATCTTGGTGACGGTGCGCCAGCCGGAGCGTACCTGGTGGCCCTGGGTTCTCGGGGGTATGGCCCTATTAGGACTGCTGTTGCTGATCTTCTTCCGCCGGCGACGCTCCGCGGCGGAGCCCGAGGCGGCGGGTTTTGGGACGGCGACGGGTTTGGCGACCCTAGCGCCCCAGCAAAGCAAATCGGTATTTATCGCCTACGCCCCTCAGGATGCGCAGTGGACCGAGCGGATCTATCAGCAGCTCAAAACCCTCGATAAGAGTGGCTTTGTCAATATTTGGTACGACAAAATGGTCGTGGGGGGCGAAGATTACCGCGCGACGGTGATGGCGCATTTACAAGCTGCCCAATTGGTATTGCACAACGTGAGCGCCGATTTTCTGGCCTCCGATTTTTGCGACGAAGTAGTTCGGGCGGCGGCGGCGCGGGTAGCTGCCGGTGAGGCCTGTCGGATCTTACCCATCCTCATCCGACCCTGTCTGTGGAAGGCCAGTCCGGTAGCCAAGTACCCAGTTTTTCCCAAAAATGAAGAAGCCCTCACCAGCAGCGAGTGGGACAGCCCGGATGAGGCCCTCTACCAAGTTTTTCTGGAAATGGAAAAAGAACTCCTACTTCCCGGTGGGAGTATGCAAATGCCCTAAGGCTTTGTCACAAATAAATTCCGCAATTTGCTCGCCCCAGAGGCGATAGGCCAATTTGGTGGGGTGGACGCCATCGCTAAAGAGATCGCGGTGGCGAAACTGTTTGCCCTGCTCGGTATACTGCCCATCCAGGCGGATGTGTTCCTGGAGGAAAAAAACGTTTTCGAAGCGCTGGGGCAAGTCGACGATGGCCTGCTTGAGCAGTTGGATTTGCCCCGTCATTAGCCAGCGCAGCAGGGGTGGAAAGGCAGGAAACCAACGAACGGGCGGCATGTTGGCGATCACGATTTTGGAGTTGTGGTGCTTTTGGCGTAAGCTGTCGAGGAGGTCCCTAAAGGCCTGGTGCCACTTGAGGGGGCTACTCATCTGGAAGGTATCGTTGCCACCCAGCCCGATCACGATTAAATCGTACATCTGCTTGGGAATTTGGGGAACCAGGTTTTCCCGGACTTCCTTGGCTGTCAGCCCACTCTGGGCCACCACCGTCCAACGTACACTTCGGCGACTGAAGCGGTGGATTTTGTCCGAGATGACCCCCGCCAGGCCATCGCGATGGTCTTCGACTCCCACTCCCGCCATTGAAGATTCTCCGATGCACAAGATGTTTAGGGGTTGGATGCTGGCCCTGGGAAAGGCGATTTTTCCCATTCGGTTGCGCGCCGCTTCGGGAAGTGCGGGCATCCGGGTCTGTATGCGTTTGCCCAACCAGTAGAGGTAAGGAAGAATGGGCAGTGAAATACCCAGGCGTAGGAGGTATCTGACTTTGGCGGTCCAAACGGCATTCATAGACGGGGTTAATTTAAAGGACAAATTAGCAGATTCTGGCTAAAATTCAAGACTTGAACATGTATCAACCAAATTTTTAGTAGTATTTCTATTTTTAACCGCCTATTTCTTTAAATGTTTAGCAAAAAATCCAAGGATAATTTCGAAGAGCTCGACAATGTTTTCCTCGTGGGTCCAGCGGTGCCCCTCGTTATACCTGACGACGTAGGGTACTTCGCGTCCCCGTTGTCGCAGCCCCGCCACCACCCGATCGCTTTCCGAAATTCTGACCCGGGGATCATTGGCTCCGTGGACGACCAAAAGGGGGCGCCGCAGCCGGTCGAGTTGGAAAGCGGGCGAGACGTCGCGAATGATTTGGGCGTCTGCGCTGTCCTGCGGATGGTACCAAACCGTGTAAAACCAGTCGAGGTAGGGTTGCCAGTAGGGAGGGAACCCCTCAAACAGGCTAAAAAGATCGCTGGGGCCCATCAGGTCCACCCCACAGGCGTAAGCACTGGAGTCCCGAATCATGGCCTGTAGGCTGGCCAGCCCTCCGTGACTGGCTCCGAAGAGCCCCACCCGCTCGGCATCCACCCAGCCCCGGTCGATCAGGGCCCACAATCCATCCTCCAAATCGTCGATGATTCCCCTACCCACCTGGCCAAAACCCCGGGCCTGAAAGGCCTTGCCAAAACCCGCCGAACCCCTAAAGTTGACGAAAAGAACGCCGTAGCCCCGACTGGCAAACAGCTGGGCGTAGTCGATGAATTCCCACCGGTCGCGCAGATCAAAGGGGCCACCGTGGGGAATGAGAATCAGGGGCGCAGGCCGTTCCGCACTGGCGCCGGGCGGCCGTAGGTAGTAGCCAGAAAGCGCCAAACTGTCTCGACTCCAAAAAGTGAAGGGCTCCAGGGCCACCAACTGGTCCTCGCGCAATTGTGGTTTTTGCTCGGCCAGCAGTTGCCAGTCATTTTGGGGATGATCGTACCGCCAATATTGACCGTAGCAGCGGTCGCTGCTGAGCTCGACCAGGTAGCGTTCTTCTTCGGCCACCGCTCCCACTATCCGGTAAGACTTCGCGGGAAATCGCTCCGTAATGCGTTCGTGGACGGCCTGGAATTGAGGCTGGATGGGCACCACCTGTGGTTTTACTCCTTCGTAGGTATAGTAAGAGGCCCGTCCGTCGGGACTGACCCAACCGAGTTCCGCCAGGTCGTAATCGGGGTGTCGGTAGGGGGCTTCCACAACGGTTTGGGTGCGGAGGTCGTAGCGGTAAATGGCCTTGGTATCGCCGAGTAGGTTGCTGAGGACGTAGGCCTGATCTAACTGCTGCGGATCGTCGCTAAAACGCAGGATCTGGAACCAGGAGTTGAGGTCGAAACGAGCGACTTCCCGAAACTGGCGATCGTCGGGGGAGCGGTAATACACCACGTACTCCGAAAAATTTTCCAAGCGGTCGTAAGCCCGCAAGCGACCCTGGCTATCGAAAGCGTAATCGCCAAAGCCCTCCTGTGCGGGCAAAGGCTTGGGGAGGGGACGCAGCGCTCCGGTGTATACGTCGAGTCGCAAGAGTTCGTAAGTCAGGCTGTCCAGACGGGTTCGTTCGATCACCAGCTCGGGAGAGTCGGGGGTGCCGTGGTGGAGGAGGCGAATCTGAACGTTTTCAAAAGGGGTGAGGGCGCGAGCGTCACTGCCATCGCGGTTGATGGCGAAGAGTCGTAGCAATTCGTCGCTGTTGCGATCGGCCGAGTACACCACGCGTCGTTCATCCTTCCAGAAATAATCACGGATGCTGATGCCCTGCTCCAGCAGGAGGATGCGTACGGCATCGGTTTCTAGGTCGCGAACGCGTAGGGAGCGTCCGCCAAATTCGTTGCGTTCGAGGTAGGACAGGTAGCGTCCACTGGGCGAGAGTCGAAATTCGGATTGGCGGGGGTAGGCCATAAAGTCCGCCACGCTCAGGGGATAGGTCCCGCTTTCGTGAGCGGCGAGGGCACGGAGTACGGCCGGATCTGAAGGCAAGTTGGGATCGCCCGCTAACGGCGGCTGGCCATCGCTCCGTAGAACGATGGCCAGCAGTAGGACAATCGATAAAATGGCGTATCGACTTAGTGGATGGTCCATCTTTCGGTTTGTAGGGTTTGTCCATTTTGCATGACGCGGAGGAAGTACAGGCCACTGCTCAAGTTGGCATTGGAATAGGAGTGGTTGCTCTCTTCCCGCAGCAATTGTACGTAGTCGATCTGCCGCCCCGTGGCGTCGTAGAGGTAGAGGTCCAGGGGTTCCGGGGAAAGGGCTTCGCTACGGCTGATTTCCAAGGTCTGCCCCGCCACACTCGGATT
>CALCCH010000286.1 GCA_937899855.1 uncultured Saprospirales bacterium
AAGGGGCGCTGTTGTGTCAGCACCTTGAGGGCGGGTCCCGCCCAGTGGGCGAAATGCTGTCTAAGCCCCAAATTCAGCCTTATCATCCACTCCAAAGCTCTTCCTCATTCGTACCGCCAATCTGTTTGGCTACCCTCCTACTGCAGATCAGCGCTCCTCTTCCCCACCAGCCTACTCACCGCACCCAATCCGGTAACCCCTCGCCATCCCAACACTCCCCCTCCCGGTAGGCATCGCGGTAAATCTTGCCGTAGCAATGCCGCGCCTCCGCCGGCACCTGCCGGTCCAAGTACTCAAAGCCGTAGCCCATCTCGACCAAATCCAAGGTTTCGTAATCGATCAAGGCCGCAAAATCATTCCCTTCGAGCACGAGGTAGTTCCGATCCAAACTGCGGTAAAAATGAGTCTCATTCTGTCCCGTGACATCCCTCAGCAATTCGTAGTCTGCCTCCCCACCATTGCGCAGGTCGCGAATCCACAACTTGCGATCCGTTGGGGCATCCATAAACCCAAGTAAGTCCCACTTGTACTTGTAGACGATCCGGTGGTCTTCCAACTCGAAGGAAAGACTTTTGAAATAGACGAGGGGGTAGGCGTTGAAGAGAAAAAAGACAGCCACCAAAACACCAAAACCACTGATGGCCAAGCCGGTCCTTGTTAGCATTGGTCTAGCTTTTAGTAAGGCTTTAAGATACGACTTTCCCCTCTCCCGTTCCGCCCCATCAATACAAATCTTGCAGCAATACGCGTTCGCTGATCGGTGGACGACCCGCTCCGTAAGCCCAGAGAAAATAGACCCCGTTGCGCTGGGGTCCCAACTCCAACTCACTCCATTCCCCACGCTGAAGCGCCTCCTTCTCCAAGTCGCGCATCCACAGCACTTGGCCCAGGCTGTTGACCAGCACCAAGCGTTCCATCCGTGCCAATTGCTCGCTCACTTTGACTTGCATCCGATCCACGATGGGCTGAGGACGGATGGTCAAGCCCCCAGCCAAAGATACGCTCCGCCGCAAGTTGGGGCGGTCCGCCGTCAAATTGATCCGGTAGTCTTCCACTTCTCCAAAGGCAATGGTCCCACAGGGGCCAGTCGGTACTTCCCGACTCATGATGACCCGAAGCCGAACCGCTCCGGGACTCGCACCGGCCGGGAGCACAAACCGATCCGTCAGGCTAGCCTGCGGAGTCCCATCCGCTGGACGGCGAAGCAATCCCGTGTAGACCAATTCGTCGGATTGAAAAATCTCGTCGCCATTTAGATCGATCCAAATCTGCCAATTTTCGTCGTAGGTAAAATAGCTGTAAGCCGCCGTCAGGGCAATATCGACCGTGCTCCCGATGGGGAGGTCGAAGGGGGAATCGTCAAAATCACGGTAGGGACGCTTGCCCGAGGCCTGGTCGAGCTCCGGTCCGATTCGGACCCGCGCAATCCAATCTTCCCAGGGGAAGTCCGAACTGGCCGAACAATTGACTTCACCAGCTTGGGAAGCGCTTATCCGGATCGGCCGGGCGATAAAATTATTGCTTTCATCCGACTCGAACACCCGTTCGTCCGCATCCACCCAAAGGATAAGGAAATAATCCCCCGTCGCCAGACTAGGTGGTACGACGGAAGCCCCCGGAACGTCATTCACCCCTTGGCCCGCTCCCAGGTTGCCCGTAGCGATCAGGCCGTCAAAAATATCGTCGGGACTCCACTCGGCATCCGTCGAAAAATAAGCCCGGATGGCAAAAGCACCAGGTACCGCTCCCAAACCAGCGTTGTTGAGGTCAAAGCGGTAATTGATGGTACTTCCTCCCACCGCAGTCGTCGGTGCCGAGAGGTTCTCTAGCCTCAGGTCCGGCTGCGGGTCGCCACTGCCGATGGCGCGCAAACACACTTCGTCAATAAATACACTGGCCGTCGGATCGGCCGTCAAATTCACCTCGGCAAAAGCGGCATTGGCGGGAGCTTGGTACGCAATGGTAGCCTCGGTCCAGTCCGCCGGTACCGCCCGCCCCGGGTCCAAGGGGAGGGGCTGCCAGTTGGCGGTCAAAAACTTGACGAATACCAATCCCGCCGACTCCCCCGGACCCAAGGTATTATCCCCCCGAAAGCGCTGTCGATATGCCTGGCCCGCCTGATCGGGAACCGCCTGGATCACCCGATTCTCTCCTTCCACATCCACCCGGACCGCCCGGTTGCCCGCCGCAGCATTGCTGCTGAGGGTTCCCCCTCCCCGATTGAGCCACCCCGCAAAGCCCGCTTCAAAACCCGGATTACGCAGCAAATTATCGTCACAAGTACTGGAGTTGATCAAGGTCACGGTGACGTCGAAAGAACAAGTCGCCGCGTTGCCCGCGGCGTCGCGAACGGTGTAGGTAACGGTTGTCGAGCCCGGAGGAAAGGCTTCACCCGGTACAAAATTGCTCGTCAAAATGGGAGCGCTGCTACAGTTGTCGCTGACCGTGGGTAAGGGCCAGGTGGCTACGACGGCGGGGCCCGTCGTCGTCAGTGCTATCGCCGCGGGACAGTCAATCAGTGGCGGCTCCACGTCGGGACTACAGGGGTCGCTACCGTTAATCAGGATGGGGTTGGCCGAAACGCGGAAGTTATTGTCTTCGTAAGATTCGGCCACCTCCCGCTCGTCATCAACGGCGAGTAAAACGTAGTAAGTCCCCGTCGGCGTGCCCGGTGGAACGATGAGATTGGGGGAAATAAACTGGGGTGTTTGGTCTAGAATCTCTACGGGTGGAAAGGGATCACTGGCGAGCAGAATATCGGTGGCATCCAGTTGCTGATCTTCAGATAGGTAGTAGGCCAATTGGATGTCGCCGCTGGCGGGGGTCCCGGTGTTGAACAACTGGTAGGTGGTTCCGAGCAGCCGATCCCCCACTTGGTAGGGATTGCTCGCAGTGACGTTGAAAAATCCAGCGACCAAATCGGGCTGGCCCTGAAAATCATCCGTCACCAGTATACGGCGCGTCACCAAGCCCACGTTGTTGTCTTCGTCGCGTTCGGCGATGCGGTCCCGGTCGTCCACCTTAGCGATGAGGTAGAAAAAACCCGTCTCCGTGTTGGTAGAAACGATCAGGTCGCGCTCCCGATTCGATTGGCCCGATTGGTCGACATCGACCGCTTCGGCGCCGATAAACGTATCGTCGGAGCTCAGGTTGGTATCCGGGGAGAGAAAAAAGCCCGTGACGACCCGCGTGGGATAAGGCGTTCCAAAATAGGTAGTCACGAAGCGGTAGTCCAGCTCCAGGGGTGCCCCCTGCGCCACGGCGTCGATGGCGGGAAAAAGGGCCAGCCGGTCAAAATCGATGCCCCGATTTCCGAAGGCTACTTCATCATCTTCCACCTCCTCCGGTGCCTGTCCGTTGGCGGGCCTACTGTCCGGGTCGGGCTCGTTGGCCCCGACGACCTCTCCGTACTGTGTAAAGCTCCCCTCCGTCAACTTAAAATAGTTGAGCTGAATGGTGGCCTCCCCTCCCGCCGGCAAAGTTCCGATGGACCACAGTCGACTCGCCGGATCAAAACTTCCTTGGGTCAGCGTCAACTCATTTCCCCCCTGCGGTACCACCCCCGCCGGTAGCGGCAAGCGGACGACAATACCCGTAGCATCAAGATTGCCCGTATTATCGATTGTAATGCTGACGTCGTGGAGGGTGTAAATCGCAGGATTGGGCACGCTTCCCGTCGCCCGCAAGCTCAGGTCGATAAAGTCGCTCGGCGGCGGCTGGTAGTTGCCCGCGGCGTCGAGGCGTAGCAGGTAAGGTATGGTAGGATCAAAAAAGACATCCCCCGTACGCCCCGTCACCAAAAAGCCATCGCTCCCCAGGGCACGGCCCACCAAACGACTGGGCAAGGGTTCGGGGACGTCCAGCAGGTGCGACTCCTGGGTACTGCCGTCGGCTGCTACCAGGGCGGAGAAAAGCGTGGAGGCCTGCCCCCCCGGACGAGCCGTACCGAGTACCAAACAGGCGGAGTTTGGTGCCGCTACCAAGCCCAAAATTTCCGCCGGCCCCATGATGCCATTTTGAAACGCCCCAATGTCAAAGCTGGCGGCCAAATCGCCGTTGGCATCCAAACGGGATACGATATTAAAAGCGGGAACGAGGTACCAGACTCCGCCATCATCCGTCGGAACGATGGCCGTCACCGGACGCTCCAGACTCGACACCTGGGTTTGCCAAAGGACGCTGCCATCCCGTTCGGTTTTGAGGAGGTAGTGACGATTGGGTACGTTGGGTAGCCAAAGATTGAGCAAAATCTTCCCATCACTCGCTTCGGTAATGCCATTGATGCGAGCGCCAAAATCGCCCGGCGTAAACAGCTGATCCTGCGTCCGAATGATCTGATCGGTCGTGGGATCGTACTCCGTGTAGAGGAGGCGTTGGGTGTTGGGAGGGGCGTTGACGGGGCCTTCGGCGTAACCAGTTACCAGTAGCAGGCGACCGCTGGCCAACTCCAGTAAGGCGGGCTTGACGTAGGGGCCCGAATTGTCGGGAAAGGGAATGGTAAATTCGTCGAGAAGGGTACCCGCCGCGTCGACGTGACGAAAACGCGCCACCTGATCGTTACCGCCAAGCGAGGGGACGGCCCCCTGAAAGTAGGACCCATCGCTCAAGCGGAGAGGCGTATCGGCATTGCCCAGGGTGGGTAGACTGAGGGGATTTTGCTGAAGCAGGCGGCCTTCCTCGTCAAGGTCGATGAGGTTCCACTGAATCCGATCGGCATCCACCGCAAGACCCGTCACCCGAAAGCCCGTACCGCACGCTGCGGCGGCGGTGCCGACCAAGCCCGTGGCCTGCGGATAGCTTTGGTAGAAGGTCTGGGCCGTCAGGGTGGGCAGCAAGGCCAGGGTCAGGAGGAGTAGCGCCAGCGGACGAATGCCCACCAGCATTGGGGTTAGTTTTTTCATGTTCTTGTTTGTTGGTAGGTAAACGGTCCGCAAAGTAGATCAAACGGCGGTGATTGGGAACGGGAAAGGTGATTTCGGCAGGAACCACTCTCAAGATAGGAAAAAAACGGTGGGAAGCGAACTCATCATTTTTACCTTTCCAGACGATTGCGACGGGCTAGCAGCTTCCAATC
>CALCCH010000287.1 GCA_937899855.1 uncultured Saprospirales bacterium
AACCGCCCTTGCCCGCGACCAAAAACTTTCGCCCCACCGCCTTGCCTTTCTCGTGAAGGTGAACCTCCCAATGCGGAGCCAGGACCTCTGCCGCCATCAGCCCCGCCGGTCCTCCACCGATGATGTTGACCCGTCCCCGCTTAGCGTTTTTTCCCACTGCGCTTGATCGGCTTTTTATACTTGGCTTTCTGCTTCCGACGGTAGGCATTGCCTAAATTGACCTTCTTATTTTTATCCTTTTTCTCGTGGAAAGCACCCCGCGACTTTTTAAGGGAAGGAACGCGCAGGAAATTTTTTTGCCCATCCTGCGACTTCTCCGCCTCGATCAACTCGGTGGCGACGGGCACCTCCGCCGGTAGGTCCTCCATCGGAATCATTTGTTGCATCAGGGTCTCGATGGCTTCCCGTAGCGGTTCTTCCGCATCACTGACCATGCTGATGGCCATCCCCCGGTGCTCCATCCGCCCCGTCCGACCGATGCGGTGCAGGTAGTCCTCCGCCTGCTCGGGCAGGTCAAAATTGATCACCTGGCTGACCTCGGTAAAATCCAGCCCCCGCGCAATCAGGTCCGTAGCGAGTAGCAGGCGGTAGTCCCCCCTTTCGAAGCCCTGCACCGAGCGGATCCGATAGTTTTGCGATTTGTTGGAGTGGATGGCGGCACTCTGACCGGGGAATTCTACCTCCACCAAATCTTGCAGCAAATCCACCAACTTTTTGCTCCGCACAAAAACCAAGACCTTTTCGAAGTCGGATTCCTCGCGCAGCAAGTGCTTGAGGAAATTGGCTTTGGTGTAAAAATTGGGCACCGCCACTCCCCTTTGCTCGATGTTTTCGAGGGGCGTACCCGAAGCCGCAATTTCAATCTTTTCGGGACCATTAAAATTTTCTTCAATGATCTGGGCCACCTCCGGGCTCAGGGTGGCGGAGAAGAGCAGGTTTTGTCGGCGCTCGGGCAGGATGTCGATAATATTACGCAGCTGCGTACGAAACCCCAACTGCATCATCTCGTCCACTTCGTCGATCACCAATTGTCGAATCCCCCGGAGCTGTAGCACCCGCGTCATCGCCAAGTCGTAGAGTCGGCCCGGGGTAGCGACCAGGAGGTCGACACCTTCGGCGACCAACTGCTTCTGGGTCTTGATGTTGGTTCCACCGTACACCCCCCCAATACGCACCGTCTGGTAGCGGCTGAGGGCTTGCGCCATCTCGACGACCTGTAGCACCAATTCCCGTGTGGGTACCAAAACGAGGATTCGCGGTTCGTTTTGCTTGGAAAAGCGCAATTGACGCAACAATGGCAAGAGGTAGGCCAGGGTTTTCCCCGTCCCGGTTTGGGCGACCCCCACCACGTCGCGGCCGGCTAGAATGGGCGAAAAGGCTTCTCGCTGAATGGGAGTCGGTAGGGTGAGGTGCATTTCCTCCAGAGCCTGGAGAAGTGCTTTATTGAGTTTCAAATCTTCGAAAGTCACGGCAGCTGATCGTTAATTTGCCACAAAGGTAAGGCTTTTTGGGCTACTCCACTTTCATCACCTGAATGGCCAAGAGCGAAATCAAACAGTAGGCCAGGAAATAGTAAAAACCGGGGTGCAGCGCAGCGTTGATGTTTTCGTTGGACCGGGTGGCGAGAAAGGCCAAAAATACCCCGACGACAAACACGTCCGCCATCGACCACTTCCCAATCGCCCTGACGAATTGGAACCACTGCTGACGCGCACCAAAGTCTTGGACCGCCAGGACCATCATCAGTATCAAGGCCTTTAGAATGGGTACCATCACGCTAAAAAAAAGGATGAGAAAAGCCACCAGGGTATTGTTGTCGCGGTGGAGGCTTTGGATGGTCTCCAGGATGCTTTGCTGGCTTTGGTAGAGGTTGATCTTTCCCAAAAGGGGCAATTCGGTATTGATCTCGATGCTCAAAATGTCGAAGACCAAACCGGGGTACAGGCAAATCAGAGAGATCACAATGAGCAGGAGGGCGATTTTATTCTGAGTTTTCATCTGGCATTTTTTTGCGACGACGATTTAGGGCACGGGCTTTTTGGTACTTCTTGTAAGTATAGTCAAATGCGTACTTCCCCAAGTAAAGTCCAAGACGACCATCGCGGTAGCCCCGACGAATGCCGTACCACTTACAAAACGCCCCGATGGGACTGAGGTACATGCGCCACCGGGCCAGCGGCTTGTCTTGATCGAGTAAATCCAGGGCCGCGATGTCCGTGTAGTGCTCCAGTTTGCGTTGGATCTCGGCCTTGGTTTCCATGGTATGGTGAAAGAGTTTACCCCCAATTTTTCCTTCGCGCTGCCCCCCGCGTAGGGATTCGTGGACCCGATTGGAATCCTGGGTAAAGGAGGCTACCCGCCGGTCGAATAGGCGGATGGGGCGATCGGGCGAAACGATGGGGTACATGTTGACGATGGGCTGCCCCAGCACGTACCAGTGGCGCGACACGGTGTAGGTATCACAGTCGAAGCCCGCGGTTTTGAGCTGCCGGACGGATTGAACAAAATCCGCATCGGGGATTTCGTCGGAGGCTACAAATAAGATCCAATCGTATCGGCACTGAGCGGCGGCGTAGTTGCGCTGGCTCTTAAAATCGTCGAGCGGGCGGTGCAAAAAACGCACGGTGGAGAAGTCGGCGCAGATGGCCTCGGTGGCATCCTGGCTACCACTATCCAGTACGACAATATCTTCGGCAATCCGGGCCAGTTGTACCAGGATTTGCGCGAGGTATTTTTCGCTGTTGTTGGTCAGTACGTAGGCGGAAATTGAGGTCATCTGTGGGTGGGATAAAAAATGGTCGGTTGCTCCAGTTGGAGCAACCGACCACGATGCGAAAGCGGGTGTTTACTTGCCCCCAAACATTCCTCCAATTCCGCCCAGGAGGTCCTTGGCCTTATCTTGGAGCATGTCACCAGCTTGGTCCTTGAGGCCATCTGCGAGGCCATCGCTTCCCCCCAGCATACTCATCAAGCCGCTCTCGCTGACCTGGCCATCTCCATCGGCAGCGGATCCTTTGATTTTGTTGAGGATCATCGGCAGGGCTACGGAAGATACCGTGCTGGCCATGCTGTCGGGAATGCCCAACTTGGCAGTCAGCTGGCTGATAAAATTAGTAGCGATGCCGGAGTATACCGCATTTTGCATCATATCACCACCACCGCTAAACATTCCGAGTACACCGGAGATGTTGCCACCGCTGACGGCTCCCATCAATCCCGAGGTAATGCTGTCTTTGGCAAGGGGCATCGCTTGTTCGGCCTGGCTGGCATCCAAGCCAGTTTTTTCTTTGAGGGTATCTACTACCTGGCCTTTGAGGCCATCCAAGATATTGTCTAACATGAGCTGAAGTTTATGAATTAGGAAATTGTACAAGCCTATTGCTAGCGGCCACGAAGCGGACACGGAGCCGTTTTTATTCGGCGCAGTCACCGCTGGAGGCGTTCAGGGCTGTTTTGTTGTGGGGCTCAGGCGCTGGGGGCCCGGTAGGCTACTGCCTTGATTTCGATGAGCAGGTGGGGATGGGGCAGTTGGTGTACCGCGACGGTCGTCCGGGTGGGGCCTTCGTGGTCGAAAAATTCCCCGTAAACCTCGTTGTAGCCACCAAAGTCGTTCATGTTGACCAAAAAAGAGGTAATGTCCACCACATCACTCAAATCGGCACCAACGCTTTGTAGGATGGACCGGATGTTCTCTAGAACGGCCCGGGTCTGCTCCCGAATGTTGAGATTGGTGGTACCCAGTTCATCCACTTCCACACCGGCAAAGCTGTTGTCCGCACGACGGCTACTCGTCCCCGAGACGAAAATGAAGTTTCCCACTCGCTTGACGTGGGGGTATTTACCCCGGGGAACCGCACGGTCGGTCAGTACCTTGCTTTCTGTTTTCATACGCCGAAGGTAGTGAAATCTTTGCGTTTTGAGCAAAAAGCTTTCTACTTTTATGACCGGAATATCCCCCTCAAAAAAACCACGCGCCCCAGCGCCTACCCCCGATTATGATCCGCGCCATCTTTTTGTTGTACGTCTTTCTCGATTGGTATACCTACCACGGCCTCCACTCCCTGGTGCCCGATCGCTGGCGTTGGCCCTTTCGCCTGATTTACGGTCTCCTCAGCCTCCTGGTTTACTATTGTTTTTACCAAACCTACCTCCTGCTCTACAGCGGCAGCATCTTTTCCGATGCTTCGGGGACCGTCTATTTGGGCATCTTTTTGAGTGTTTTGGTGGGAAAATTGAGCTTTGGCCTCTTACTCCTACCACAAGATGTGGGGCGCATCCTTTGGGCGCTGGTCCGCCGCCTGCGGGGACTCGCCCGCTCGGAAACACCGGAAGGCCCACTGATTCCCTCCCGACGCCAATTTTTGACCCTCGGCGCCACCGGATTGGCAGCCTTGCCTTTTCTGGGCATGCTCTATGGCATTACCCGGGGCAAATACCGCTACACCGTTCAAAACGTCCGCCTGACCTTTAGCGATCTGCCACGCGCTTTCGAGGGGTTTAAGATCGTCCAAATTTCCGATATCCACGCCGGCAGTTTCGACAATCCCGCCGCCGTCGCCAAGGGGATCGAGCTCATCAATGCCCAAGCCGCCGATTTGATCGTCTTTACCGGTGATCTGGTCAACTCGGATAAAAACGAGGTGGATCCCTACCTCGACCTCTTCGCCCAGCTCCAAGCTCGCCACGGCAAGCTGGCCACCCTGGGCAATCACGACTACTACGGCGAACCCGACGGGGAGCCCCAACGCAGCGACTACTGGCGGGACTTTTACGCCAAGTACCGCGCCATGGGCTGCGACTTGCTCAACAATCGCCACCGGACCATCGAACGGGAAGACGAGCGCCTGCAAATTTTGGGGGTGGAAAACTGGGGCAAAGGACCCTATTTCCCAAAAAAAGGCGACCTCGACCGGGCGCTCGACGGCGTACCCGACCGGGATTTTTGCATCCTCCTCTCGCACGATCCCAGCCACTGGAGTGCTAAGGTATTGCCCCACCAACGACACATCGCCCTGACCCTCAGTGGCCATACCCACGGCTTCCAATTTGGGATCAACGTACCGGGCTTTAAGTGGAGCCCCGCCCAGTACCGCTACCCTCACTGGATGGGACTTTACGAAGAAGCCGCCCAAAAGCTTTACGTCAACCGCGGCTTTGGCTACCTGGGCTTTCCCGGACGAGGGTGCATGTGGCCAGAAATCACCGTTTTCGAGCTGGCATCGGCTTAAATTAACCACTAATTCATCACGATCCTCGCAAAAGCTGCTATCTTCGTAGGGTTCGTCATTGATTTACCCAACACTTCCTAAACCATGCTCAATCATTTACTTTCCACACTTGGTCTGCTTTTCCTTGGCTTCCATTTGAACGCCCAAACGATCGCCGAAATTCAAGGAACCGGGGGCGCTTCCCCCTACGCCAACCAAACCATCACCACCACCGGAATCGTCACCGCCACCGAAAGTCGGGGCTATTTCCTGCAGGACGGCGTGGCCCCACGCAGCGGCATCTACGTGTTCGACAACAGCCAGTCGCCCAATGTCGGCGATGAGGTGCGCCTCTCCGCTACGGTGGTCGAATTTTACGAACTGACTGAACTGACCGACGTGAGCAATTTTGAGCTGCTTTCTGCGGATAATCAGGTGGCCGCCCCCATCCTACTCTCCACCGCTGCGGTCGCCGACGAGGACTACGAAGGCATGCTCATCCGCATCGAGGACGCCACCTGTACCAATACGGCTCTGGGCTTTGGCGAGTGGGAAGTCGACGACGGCAGTGGCCCCGTGGCCATCGACGATCTGATCTTTGCCTTCTCTCCCCAGCTCAATACCGACTACAACGTCACCGGACCGATGACCTATACCTTTGGCAATTATAAAGTCTTACCTCGCTCGATGGCGGATATTGAGATTGCGCTCCCCCTTTATTTTACCACTCCTCCTCTAGAAAAAGACCTCCGGACCAACCAGTTGACCTTTACCTGGGAGACCAACGTCCCCGCCAGTACCGCCCTGGCCTACGGCCTAACCCCCAGCCTCGAATTGGGCACCATCACGGGCACTGACAACGTGATGGCGCACGAAATCGTCCTCGATAACCTGCAAGCCGCCACCGTGTATTACGTCAAGGCCATCTCCGAATCAGGAATGAACAGTGCCCCCAGCCTTACCCAGGTGGTCAGTACGGTGTCCAACAGTACGGGCGATATCCGAGTCTACTTCAACCACGAGGTCGACCACTCGGTGGCCACGGGGCCCCTCGCGGTCAGTACCGATGCCATCATCGACACCATCATTTCCTACCTCGATCGGGCCCAACAGACCCTGGACATTACGATGTACGAGGTAGAAAACGAGCGCATCATCAACGCCATCGTCGCCGCCGCGGACCGGGGCGTCACGGTCCGCTACCTCAGCGACAACGAAGGCAACAACGAGGTACTCAGTACCTTGAGCGACAACAACATCCCCGTGCTGGAGGGCAACGAGACGGGCCTCATGCACGATAAGTTTATCCTCATCGACCGCGCCTCCGTCAACGACAGTTGGGTGATGACGGGTTCGATGAACCACACCGAGGCCAACCTCGGCTGGGATTTTAACAACGTCATCTGTATCCAAGATCAGGCCCTCGCCAATGCTTACTTCCTGGAATTTAACGAGATGTGGGGAGGCAGCGATGACCAACCCGACCTCCAGAATGCCAAATTTAGCAATCAAAAGAGCGACAATACCCCCCACCGTTTCCTGATCGGCGACCGACCGACGGAACTTTATTTTTCCCCCACCGACGGGACCGCCGCCCAAATCAAACGCGTGCTGGATGGGGCGCAAAACGAGCTGGCTTTTGCCGTGTTGGTCTTTACCGAAAACAGTTTGGGGAGTGCGGTGCTGGATGCCTACGATCGGGGGCTGGAGGTCAGTGGCATCATCGACTACGTGGAGTTCAACGGCAGTGAGTTTGTCTTTTTGCAAAATAATGATGTCCCCGTGGTGGATTATCAAAACGCCGATGGGTCACAGTGGCCGGACGGCCCGACCCTGCACCACAAGTACGCCATCGTCGATTACGCGACCCCGGAGGAGGCGGTCCTGATCACGGGTTCGCACAATTGGACGGCCTCCGCCAATTCGATCCACGACGAGAATACCCTCATCATCCGCGACGCCACGCTGGCCAATCTGTACTACCAGGAATTTAGTGCGCGCTACGAGACCCTGACCTCCGTCCGTACGCCCCCCGCTCTGCGCCCCCTTCGCCTGGGCCCCAATCCGGTAAGCGACCACCTGTGGCTACAAGCCCCCGAAGCGGGTACCCTGATCGTGACCGACTTGCAAGGACGCCGCGTGCTGGAGCGCCAATTGGGCACGGGCGAACACCGTATTGCCACCGGGGAATGGCCCGCCGGAATGTACCATTTGCGGCTGGGAGATTCTGGTGGCAAAGTGGTGAAATTTTAGTGAATTGTATTACCTTCGCCGCATTCATCCATCAAAATAAATGCCTATGGCCAGCCCCATCGATCGGGCGGAGATGCTTCAAGAAATCCAGTCGGCTCAGTTCGACCGGGACCTCGACGTCACCATCAAAACCTCGGAGGGAGACATTCACCTCACCCTCTTTGCCACCAAAACCCCCAAGACGGTCGCCAACTTTGTTGGTTTGGCCAAAAGAGGATTTTACGACCAACTGAGTTTTCACCGCGTCATCCCGGACTTTATGATCCAGGGAGGCTGTCCCGAAGGCTCGGGACGGGGCGGACCGGGTTACCGCTTTGAGGACGAGTTTGTCGCCGAATTGATTCACGATACCCCCGGCGTACTTTCCATGGCCAACGCTGGACCGGGAACCAACGGTAGCCAATTTTTTATCACCCACGTTCCCACTCCCTGGCTGGACTTCAAGCACACCGTTTTTGGCAAGATCAAAAGTGAAGAAGATCAGCAGGTGGTCAATGCCGTCCGTCAGGGCAGCCAAATCATCAGCATCGAAATTGCGGAATAAGTGGATACGGTGGTCTTGGGCGGGCGGGCGGCTGGGCGTTCTGTTTTTTACGCCCTACTGTAGCGACGCCCCCCCGGCCGAGACCACGACTCCCTCTTCCGCCCAACCCCCCAACGGTCGCGAACTCGCCGCGGCCTACTGCGCCAATTGCCACCTTTACCCCGAGCCCAAGCTGCTCGACCGAACTACCTGGCGCGACTACATCCTCCCCCGGATGGGTGCCCTCCTGGGCATCTATCGCGATGGCTACGGCTATTACGCCCGCGTTCCCGACCACTGGCTCGCCCCCGGCCCCGGGGGCCAACGCATTCTCACCGCCAATATCTATCCTCCCGAACCACTCCTCTCCCGCCCCGAATGGGAAGCCATTGCGGATTATTACCTCGCCGAAGCCCCCGAGCAGCTGGAGAGTGCCTCCGCCGATCTGGAGATTAGCGTGGGGATTCCGTTTATGAAGGCCCGTACCTTTGCCGAGGGCAACGTCCTGCCGCCCCTCATCCAGGGCATGGGAGTTGATGAGGCGCAAAAGCGGATTTACGTATCGGTATTCGAGGAGGGCATCTGGCAGTTTGACTTCCGCGGTCGGCTGCTGGACCGCAGCGAAACCTCGGCACTGGTTCCCAGCTTTACGGTGGATCAAGCGCACTTTGCGCTGGTGGATATGGGGACGCGCTTGGCTTCGGACCATCCGCAGGGCAGCTTGCAAATTGCCAGCTCCTGGTCGGCTTACCGGGCTGGACGGAGCCAGCAGCTGCCGGACTTGATGCGTCCCGTACACCTGCGACGGGGCGACCTCAACGGGGATCAGCGCCCCGATTACCTGGTCTGCGAATACGGCAATATGCTCGGTCGCCTGGCCTGGTGGGAGGCCAAGGCCGACGGCAGCTTTCAAGCCCATAATCTCTACCCCGACGATGGAGCCATACGCACCGAAATCGTCGATTACGATGGGGACGGGGACCCCGATGTGCTCGCCCTCCAGGCCAACTCCGACGAGGGCATCGACCTGTATCTCAACGAGGGTCAGGGACAATTCGAACGACAACGGCTGCTTCGCTTTTTGTCCACCAATGGCTCTACCCATTTCGAGAGTCTGGATTTTGAAGGAGACGGACAGCTGGATCTCTTGGTTTGTAATGGCGACAACGGCGACTACCCGCCCATTCTCAAACCCCACCACGGCATCCGCTTGTACCAACGGCAAGGGGAGCGGTACCAAGAACGCTTTTTCCTGCCCCTCAACGGCGTCTACCAGGCCACCGCCCGGGATTTTGACTTGGATGGCGATCTGGACATCGCCGCCGTTTCCTTCCACCCCGATTTTGAGCGCCACCCGCAGGAAAGTTTTGTCCTCTTTATTCAGGAAGCCCCCTACGAGTTTCGCGCTTTTACCATCCCCCAATACGGCTATTCGCGCTGGATGCGTTTGCAGTGCTTCGACTGGGATGCCGACGGCGACCCCGACCTGCTGCTCTCCGCCTTCAATGCGAAGACACCCGATGTCCCCGAGCGCCGCGCCCGCGACTGGGAAATGACCGGAGAGGCGCTGCTGCTGTTGGAAAATACGACCCGCTAAACCCCCAGCCCCAAGTACTGCCCTCTTCCGACAAGCGGCACTTGTTGAAATACCCATTTGTCAGGTAGCAAAAAAAATCTCGCGGACAAAGGCCTTATCTTTGTGGCGTCTATTTTGTGGATCACCAACTCCTCCCAGACATGAAACGCATTTTTTACGCCCTTTTGCTCTTACTACCCAGCAGTTTACTGGCCCAAGACCAGACCGTCGGTCTTTTCCTAAACGATTCGACGGCCCTGAATGGCTATACCCTTTTCAGCGTCAACCGCACCACTTACCTCATCGATAATTGTGGCTACGAAGTTCACCGCTGGAACGGCTCCTCCAACGTGGGGCTGTCGACCTATCTGTTGGAAGACGGTCGGCTCCTCCGAACGGGCAGCGTGCTCGGTGATATCCAGGGTGCGGGATCGGGCGGGCGCATCGAACTGCTCTCCTGGACGAGCGAACGGCTCTGGACCTTTGATTACAATGATTCCGAAGTCCGGCAACACCACGACATCGAAGCCCTACCCAATGGCAATATCCTAATACTGGCCTGGGAGGTGTACTCTCGGGAGGAAGCCCTGGCGGCCGGACGCGACCCGGAGCTGCTGGAGCTGGATTTTTGGCCCGACCACATCATCGAAGTGGAGCCGGTGGGCACCGACGACGCCCGCATCGTCTGGGAGTGGCGCGCCTGGGATCACCTGATCCAGGACTTTGACCCGACCAAAGCCAATTACGGGGACGTGGGGGCGCATCCCGAACTGATCGACATCAACCTGGCGCAGGTGCGGCCGACCAATTTTCCCGGCGTAACGGGCGAAGACTGGATGCACGGCAATAGCATCGACTATCATCCGGAGCGGGACGAGATCGTCATCAGCGTACGCAACTTTAGCGAATTGCTGGTAATCGATCACAGTACGACCACCGAGGAGGCCGCGGGACACCGCGGCGGCAATTCGGACATGGGGGGAGACCTCCTCTACCGCTGGGGCAATCCCATGAATTACCGCCGGGGCGACTCCACCGACCAAGTCTTTTTCCAACAACACGACGCCCGCTGGATTCCGCCGGGCTATCCCCATGCGGGGCAAATTCAGGTGTTTAATAATGGCAAGGGCCGCAGCCCCCAGGAGTTTTCGACCGTCGAACGGATCGACCCACCGCTGGATGGGGAAGGCCGCTACCAGCTGGTGGAAGGGGAAGCCTACGGGCCGGTGCTACCCAGCCGAACCTACCGGGGCAGTACGCCCTTTTTCTCCTCCTTTATGGGCGGCGCCCAGCCCCTATCCAATGGCAATACCCTGGTTTGCGTCTCGCAACGGGGGGGCTTTATGGAGGTCAATCCCGAAGACAGCGTGGTTTGGCGATACGTCAGCCCAGTGGGGATCAACGGCCCCGTTGCGCAGGGTACTTTTATCGGGACGCACAACATCTTTCTCGCCACCCGCGACACGTAAGATTACCCGTCCTTTATCGGTCGCGAGCTCTTGGCCGGTGCCCCTCTTGAGCGAGACCCCATTCCACTAGACTGCACGATATACAGTGATCCATCGGTGGGGACGACGGAGCGCTGGGAAGCCGCGGCATCATTCCGGGTGGCCAAGAATCCATTTGGCTCCTTTCTGGCGGTGGAGGGCTTACCGGAGGAAGCCGCCTGGCTGAGGGTATACGATGTACTCGGACGGCGCTACCGTAGCGAGCGTGTCGCGGGGGGGAGTCGACGCTGGGACAGCAGTGCCTGGCCCAGTGGATGGTATTGGGTACAATTGCGATCGGAAGATGGGCGACAACAGGTCGTGCACCCGGTGGTCAAGCAGTGAGTGTAGCCCCCCATCGTAGGTGGATCATTGGGAAACGAATTAAATATTTTCTTCCCGCGTGATTGTTGGGGAGTTTGGGGCAAAAGCAGTAATTTTGTTTATACAATGCTAATCAAATACAAACCATTTTAGAACTTACGTGTGGATAGGTCCATTTTTTGGAAAATCGCTGGCATTGCATTTAAACCTGTTCAGAGTGGGTTCGGCAAAATTGAATTATTATGAAAAGTTTAAACGAAAAGTCTTTTCTAGTCAACCTTCAACCTGCCGCCCTGGTAGAACGAACCATCAAGGATAAGCTCGGTAAATTGAGTAGCACGGGAGCACTGGTGATCAACACCGGTAAGTTTACGGGTCGCTCGCCCAAGGATCGTTTTATCGTCAAAGATTCCCTCACCGAAGACAAAGTCGATTGGGGCAACATCAACATCGCGATCGAACCCAGCCACTATCAGGCCCTGGAGGATCGCGTAATGGATTACGTCAACTCTCTGGACGAGGTCTTCGTACGCGACGCGCACGCCTGCGCCAATCCCAACTACCGACTCAAAGTGCGGGTGTATACCGAATTCCCCTGGCAAAGCCTCTTTGTGTACAACATGTTCGTCCGCCCGACCTCCAAGGACCTCCAGGCCTTCAGCCCCGACTGGCAAGTTTTCTCCTTCCCCGGTGTAATGGCCGATCCCGAGATCCACGGAACCCGCCAGGAAAACTTTGCCATCATCAACTTTAGCAAAAAAACCATCATCATCGGCGGAACGGCCTACACCGGTGAAATCAAAAAGGGCATCTTCTCCGTCCTCAACTTTATCCTCCCCACCGAAAATAACGTCCTGCCCATGCACTGCTCGGCCAACGTGGGCTCCGATGGGGATACTTCCCTGTTTTTTGGTCTTTCCGGTACGGGAAAAACCACCCTGTCCAACGATCCCGAACGCCGCCTGATCGGCGACGACGAGCACGGCTGGTCCAAAGAATCGGTGTTTAACTTCGAAGGCGGCTGCTACGCCAAAACGATCGACCTGTCGGCCAGCAAGGAGCCCCAGATTTACAACGCCATCAAATTTGGCGCCCTGCTGGAGAACGTCGGTTTTATGGGCGATGGCTACACCGTCGACTACGCCGATACTACGATCACCCAAAATACGCGGGTGAGCTATCCGATCTACCACATCGATAATATCATGTTCAAATCGCGGGGCGACATTCCCGAGAACATTTTCTTTCTCACCTGCGATGCCTTTGGCGTATTGCCTCCGATCAGTAAGCTGACCCCGGAGCAGGCCATGTACCACTTTATCAGCGGCTACACCGCCAAGATTGCGGGGACCGAAGAGGGCATCAACGAGCCGGAAGCAACTTTCTCGGCCTGTTTTGGAGCACCCTTCCTGCCGCTGCCTCCCACGGCCTACGCCGAACTGCTGGGCGAAAAGATCAAGAAAGGCAGTCGATCGGGCCACGGAGAGATCAACGTCTGGCTGATCAATACGGGCTGGACCGGTGGTTCCTACGGAGAAGGCAACCGGATCGAACTGTCCTACACCCGCGGAATGATCAAGGCCGCCATCACGGGTGCCCTCAACCACGTGGATTACACCATTCACCCCGTCTTCAAGTTGGCCATGCCGACCAAGTGCCCGGACGTTCCCAATGCCATCCTCAATCCCCGCGATACCTGGCGCAACGAGGAGGAATACGATAAAGTGGCCCTGCGTTTGGCCGAATTGTTCGCCAGTAACTTTGAAAAGTTCAAGACCCGCGCTACCGATGCCATCATCAATGCCGGGCCCGTTCTGGCGGAGTAAGGCCAACTTTTAGCCAGCGCCTCAACTAGGGAAGATCGAATGCGTTTCGGTCTTCCCTTTTTTGCTGAATTTGTTAATTTTACGCCCGTACCAAGACGACCCAAGCATGGAATTATCCACCCCACAAAGAGTTAGCCTACTGGTCCTGTTTTTTATCGGACTCCTACTCGAATTGGGATTGCAAACTTTTTGGATGGGAAAACTGGGGCCTTATCTCAGCCCCGTGGTCTGGCTGCTGGCGGGGATCGTTTCCTGTGGCTCCGCCCTTTTGCTGGTGGGCTTTAAGAAAAGCCCCCTGCCCGTATCGCGCGATTATTACCAGCGCTACAATAACGCCCTGCTGATCCTATCGGTCAGCCTGTTTAGCGCCCTCACCATCGCCGCCTTTCTCAGCAATATCTTTCAGAAATACCCCTCCGATCCGATGAGTTCGGACATTTTACCGTCCCTAGAATTCTACGTTCGGCGCTTTGTGGGGGGAGAACGGGTCTACCAAGCCATGCCCTTTCCGGGTTGGACGGTGCTCCCCACCTATTTCCCCTTGCTGTGGATGCCCTACCTCTTTTCGGAAATCCTCCAGATCGACTATCGCTGGACGGCCTACCTGGTCTTCGTCATTGGCATTTACCTATACAACCTCAAGATCGTCCGCTACGACAGCCCCTACGCCGAAACCGCCATCAAAGCGCTCCTGCCCTTTCTCTTCCTGCTGGCCTTCATCCCGCACCAGGAACACGTCTTTGGCTACGCCGTCGAGCTTTTACCAGTGGGCTTTTACCTCATCCTGACCCTGAGCATTTTCAACCGCTCCCGCCTGCTGATGGCCGTTGGCATCCTACTCTGCCTCCTTTCGCGCTATGCCTTTACCTTTTGGCTGCCCTTCTACTTCTTGGTCATTTGGATGGAATGGGGCTTTAAGGACTTGCTACGGGTGGGGCTGATGGTGCTGGCGGGCGTACTGGCTTTTTACATTCTCCCTTTCTGGATCAAGGACCCCAGTATCCTTAAAAATGGTTTGGACTATTACGCCGAAACGGCCGTGGGCCAGTGGCAGCCCCAGAGTTGGCAGGAGGCGGGCGACAAGCCCCACCACCTCAACCGGGGGATGAGCTTCGCCATTTACTTTTACGATTTTGCGGGGGGGAGTTTGGAAGATAAATTGGCCGCCAATCGCCTGGTTCACCTCCTGGCTTGCGCGCTGGCCGCGGGAATGATCCTGCTGGCTTACCTCTTGCTGCGCAAACGCGGACTGAACGTCAAGATTTATCTGCTGGTGAGTTTGAAATTTTACCTCCTGATTTTCTATGGCCTTTTTTACGTCCCCTTTGGCTACCTGTACATGCTACCGCTCTTTCTCAGCTTTCCCCTACTCTACTACTTGCCCTTCCGGCGGGGGCGTTACTTAGCGCTCTCCAACAATTAGCCGACGACCAATGCGTAGCGTACAAGCGGGTGCCACATTGTGCAAGTACTTGGTATTTTCCTCTTCCATTTCCCGGACGTTGATGATGCTGGGACCGTATTCGGGTTTCTTCTGATAAGCGACAAAGCCCTGGTTGCAATCCTTTAATTGGATCCGGTCGATCAGCAAAAAGGACAGGTCCTTGGAAGCCACCCCAATCGCCGCATCCTCGATTTCGACACTCTTGATCCGCATGTCCGAATCTTCACCGACGCTAATGCCCTTGTCACCATTGCGTAGCAGGCTGCAATCTTCGACCTCCACCGTACTCCCCGATACGTCGATTCCATCGTTACCCGTATCCACAAAGTGGCAGCCGCGGATACTGCCTTCACAAAAATCGGCATCAAAGCCATCGGAAGGCGTTTGCCGAATGGTAGCCCCCACCATCAGGAAATTGCTGCGAATGAGGTTGAGACCGTCCTCGCAGTGGTTGTTTTCAAAAATACAGTGGTGGATGTCGACATCGCTTTCGTAAAAAGTGACGGCACCGGTCAGTTGCCAGCCCCGGTCGTTGAGGGTATTGAAGTGATCAAAGATGGCGTAGCTGAGGTAGGACCGTTCGGGGGCCTGCAGGATGGTGAAGCCCCGAGCGCTGCGGTCGGTAGAGACGATGCGGACCGGCTCGGCCAGGGTCCCGCGGATGTTGATCTTACTGTAGGAAAGAAATTTACTTCCCCGCTGGAAATCCAACTGGGTACCCGCCGGAATATCTACCCGGTAGCCCGCCGGAATGATGATATCGCGGGTAATGCGGTGGGTCCCCCTCCGAAAACGGATGCTTTTACCCTCGGTCGTACAGTAAGGATGCTCGCCGGCCTCCCAAGCCCGCCCGTAGGATTGCGCCGGAACGGGCGATAGCTGTGCCGACCACTTGGAGATCTCGGTGCGGTACACCGTTTCCGCCCCGTAGGCCTTGAAAAAGACGTAGCGCGCATTGACCGGAACGTCCACTTCGTGGGCCTTGAGTGGAAAGCCAAAGTAATAACCACTCAACATCACGCTCCGCTCCAGGGGATAGGTCATTTCCTGGGAAATGGTACTGGCCCCCACCATTTCGAGGGGGATTTGGTGAAAATTGCGGACTTGGAGCACGGGAGCTCCCGCCTCATCCTCGGTCCAGTAAGCGCGAATCGAATGCTCCGCGTAAGGACGAAGCTTGGTCTGGACCAACTGCGCCCGTTGGTAGAGCTGCTTGCGGTTGAAGCGGTAGTCCGGAAATTCCTGATTGATCAAAGCGACCCGCTGATCCAGACCTTCGCCGAGATCTAGGAAAAGGGAATCCAAGTACTCCCGGGAGGAAAAACGGTCGAGGTAGTAGAGGTAGTGGTGGAGGAATTCGCTGTCCTCCATCAGGAATTTGAGGGCCGGGATGGATCGACTCTGGGTGTGGCTGACGTTGGGTTCCCCCAGTAGGTAAAGTCCGGGAAAAGGATAATTGCTAAATCCATCATAACCGATCGGTTCGAGCTTGCTGGTGACGGGGTTGTAGTAGTAGCGTTGGTTGTGCCAAATGGAGCCGTGGTAGCTGCCCAGTAAGTCGCAGATGGCGAAGTACTTGCCGGTGCGTTCGAGGTCGAATACGGCATCCGCCGCGACGAGACCTTCCTGGTACTGGTGCAGCAGGCTACGGGCCAGTTCAAAATCCGCACGCAGTTTGGGACTGGCGGCGGTACGGCTGGCTTTGAAGGGTTGGATGTCGGCAACCGAAGGCTGGGCGATATGGGGACGGTAATCGGATACTCCATTTTCCACAGCGCGTACACGGGAGGCCCAGAGGGCATCCTCCACAAAACGGATAATGGGTCCTTCCCGCCGATTCCGAAATTCGAGCAATTGCTTGTCGAAATGCTCTTCGTAGGCGTATACGCCCAGCGGGGTCTCGTTGAGGCTGAGTTGGACAAAATCGTAGCGGGTGGTGAGGACGTCCTCACGTTCAAAAAGTTGGTGGAGTAGCCACTCATCCGCAAAGGAACGGGCCTTGGGCGTGTGTAGGGAAAATACGATGATCCGATTCCAGGCGTAGGGGTCCTTGACCTTGACTCGGAAGGACCACTTGTTCTTTTCCAGGTGATCGGTCCAATCGCCTTTGAGCCGTATCTTCACCGGTACCGATGCTTCCTCTTCCACCAGTTTGGCTTTGACCCAGCTGTCTTCATCGGTCACGAGGATGCCGCGTTTGTAGGCTTCGTCGCGTTTGTCCTGGATCTTTTGCATTCCTTTGCGGTCCAGCTCCAAGCGGAGCGACCGGGCCGCAAAAGAGGGTACGGAAGTGTTAAGAAGGCTGTCGCCCTCGGTCAGCAGTTCTACCTGGAGGTCATCAAAGTAGACCCGCCCCACCCCATTGGAATAAGTGTATACTTGTAACTCGCGTAGCGGGAAGGGGCTTGGAATATCGATCGAGAGTTGGAGCCGGCGCCAGCCATCGCGGGCGGGCGTAGCCTCATTGGCACCCCGATAAAAATCGGACGTACCCGGACTTTGGATGGCCAAACCGCCCGTTCCACCCGCCGCCTCGGTTTTGAACCAAACCGTAGCTCGATAACGCTGGCCCGCCACCACCTCGGGAATGGTACCCGAAAATCCGTACTGCACTCCCGCCCCCGCGTCGATGTAGCTGGAGTAGCGACCGTTAAAAGCTTGCTTGTCGCTGCGGCGATGCCCCCCTTCGAAATACTGACCGTTGGAGATAAAGGACTTGTGCCAAACCCTTTCGGCATCACAGAATAGGAGAGCGGGATATTGATTCGTGGTAGTCCAGACGAGGTAGGTGGGCGCCAATTGCCAGCCGATTGCGATCAGGAGGAGTAAAGCTAGTAAGCCTCGCCCCCAATATTTAAGGCTTTGTCTCCGCCGGGCGTGGCGGTCCACAATGATCATACCTTCGGATTTTTTAGTGCTATACGATTAGGTCGGGTTGGTCTACGATGGACAATTGAGTATTTTCAGACAGTGCACCCACTTTTTTCATCACCTGATCGAGCTGTTCCATAGACTCGGCCTTGCAGATAAAGGACAGATCAAGACCGCGGTCGAGGGTATCCAGGCGCTTGAGCTCTACGTAGGGAAACACCTCGGTCAGCAACTGGGTGATCGGCCCCAATTCGGAGAGATCGGTTGTGATGTTGACGTACATGCGGTCTTCCTGACGGAATCCCTCGCGGGAAGTGGCGAGCTTATGGATAAAAAGCAGCAAGGTAATGATGAAGAAAGCTACGACCGCCAGCACCGGCTGGTTGGCACCTCCCGCCAAGCCCAGGCCAATGGCGAAAAACAAGTAGGTCAACTCTTCGGGATCCTTGATGGCGGCGCGAAAACGCACGATCGACAGGGCTCCAACGAGGCCCAGCGACAGGGCAATGGAGGATTTGACGATCATGATAATCAGTAATGTTCCCAATGCTAAGGGCAAAAAATTGGCAGAAAATTTTCGCCGATTGGAAATGGCATTGCCGTAACGGATGTAGAACCAACGCAGTAGACTCACCAACAAAGCCACTACCAGAATATTGAGCAGAAATTCATCGAAGGGAATATTGTTGTTAAATTCTTCGATGTATTTTTCCTGTAATTTCTGTAAAATGTTCATTCAACATTTGGGTTTTGGTAGTTAAAGAACCACTAGCTAAGGGACATCGCTGCCCGTTGAACCGTTAAAAATTGTCGCAAAAATACATTTTAATCCCTAAACTCAATCGAAATGCTACGCTAAGTTTAACATTGAATTAATATTGGGAGGGGGTCCCAAGCCCATAAAAAACGGGGTTCCCCACTACGGCGGGGAACCCCATCAAACTATAAACAAACAAAAACATTTATTTTGACCTCACCATTTTTCATCTTTCCGGTGTCCAGAGAGGAGGAAAAGGAGGGGTTTTGCAAAGCTTACCCCAAAAGAACAGGAAGCCCTCAAAATGGTTTAAGAAATATTTCTATCTTGAAAATTGAATGACACCAATTCGCGCAGACCCATGATGAGTAACTCAAATACGGAAAGATTGCCCTGGCCCTGGATTTTGGTCACCCTCTTGGCCCTAGCGGCACTGCTGGTCTTTGGCCGACGGCTGGCCCTCCTGGTGCTTTTGTTCCTCACGACCACTGCGGTCATGGCGGGGCTCTACTACCTCACCACCTGGTTGCTGGGCCTCCGCAAAAAACGAGACCTCTCCAGCCGGATCGAGGAAATGCGGGGGGAATGCACCGCCCAAATCGTGAAATACCGGGAGGAACTGGGGGAAATCGAACAGAACTTAAACGAAATAACGGCAAGCCAACGACAATCCCAAGCCCTCAATCCGCAGACCCACGGAGAAAGTGAACGCCTCCGAGCCGCCTTCGAACACGAGAAGCGCCTGCGCCTCACCAAAATCGGCTTCTACGAAACCTGTCGGGCCAAGCTGGAAAACCTGCTGTACAACCAAATGGTCGCCCAACAGCTGGCCGAAAAACAACATAAATTGAGCCAGTTGCAAGAAGGCCACCACGAGGATTTGGCCAAAATGGAGCAACTGCGCACCGAATTGGACTACGAAAAAGACTTTTTGGAATCCATCGGCCAACTCTCCCTGCGGATGGCCGATAGCCATTCGCTGGATGCCGCGGAAGAATTACAACTGGAATTGGAGGAAATTACGAAAGAATTGCGGCGCCTGTGATGCAAACGAGTTGTAGCCACACCAACGGTGACTACAACTCGTTCGTCTCTACGCTATCCCGAGCGCCTACTGCTTTTCCCGGAAGGCGTCGAGCTGCTCGCTCTTGTAGGCCTCTTGGGCGGTGTATTTGAGCTCCACCATAAAATCATCGGGGCCTTTGTAGCCCTTGGATACCATCACGCGTTGGACGCTCTCGTCCAAGAAAACGATGGAGGGATAAGACATCTGGCCATCCAAGAGAGAATAAGCCAGGGTATGAATACCGCGCCGACCGGCATCGGGAATGTACTTAAAGGTATTGCCATCGTAAACGATGTCTTCCTTCATCTCCGCATTGAGCTTGATGGGGTAAAAATTTTCGTTCAAATACTTAGAAATTTCTGGGTTCTCAAAAGTATTGGCCTCCATTCGCTTGCACCAACCACACCAATCGGTGGTCACATCTACCATGATTTTCTTGGGATTGGCCTCATTGGCCGCGATGGCTTCCTCCCAGGTGTACCATTTTACGTTTTTACCCAACTCGGCCGTCGGGGCGGAGGCCGTCGTAAAGCTGTAAGTCACTGCTATCAATACTAAGAGAGCGAGCAATGGGGTGATC
>CALCCH010000288.1 GCA_937899855.1 uncultured Saprospirales bacterium
ACCCCCATCGACAGTAGCAGTACGCCCACCCTCAGCCGGCCCCAGCAAGCCGCCGAAATTCCCGTAGGTACGGTCCTCCCCCAAACGGTTTCCGCGCCGCGCATCGAACGCCGGGCCGAAGGGGAAGACGAACTCTATTTCTACCGCACCACCGAAAAGGAATTGGCCATCGGTGCCGAAGACGACGAAGGGCTCAGCCCCCTCGAAGCCCACATCGCCCAAATCATCAGTATCGGTTCTTTTCGCTGTGCCCAAAAAAGCCCCAAAAGCCTTCGCTTTGTGGTGGTCAATGGAGCGGGCCAGTTACACGGTACCTTCGAATTTTCTTGCGCCTACACGCGCCGAGTCGTACGCAACATCGGACTGGGAGAAAACACCGAATACGAAATCCGCGCCGGAGGCAACCCCGAGCGCCTGACTACCGCCCAACTGCAAATTCACAGCAACACCCTGGGCACCTTCCGACAAATGGTGCGGGGCATCCCCTTTGCGGATTACGGCGAAGTCAAAGTGGGTAGCGCCATCCAGTAGCAAAACGCCCGGTCAGTATTCTATTCCCCACCAAGCTCCGCCCATGGCTCCTCCTACCTGGTATAAAATCATCCCCCCTCGGGAAAGAGCATTCCTCCAGTCCGATGAGGTGCCCGTACTGCGCCAGTTCCTCCGCCGGCTGGATTATCACCGACGGAGCTACCCCAGGGCCCTCCTCCAGTTTCGCGAAGAATTGGTCGAAATCAAACTGCTCCAAGCTACCGTACTCGACGCCCCCCAATCGGATAGCCTGGCCGAAAAACACCTGGCCGAAAAGCTGCTTTCCCTGGAAGGTGATTTTCCCATCGTCCGCTCACCTACCCTGGGTAGCCAGGGCCTCGAAACCCGCATCCTACACTACCGCCTCCAATTGCTCGGCCTGTACGCGGGGGCATTGCGCGCGCCCTTTTCCGAAGCCAGCCAAGCGGCACTCCAAGGCCTTGGCGACTGGCTACAGTTGCCCTCCGATTCGCCCGAACTGCTGCGCCTAACCGGACACCTCGTCCCGCTTCTCCACCGACTGTACCAAGTCGGAGGGCTGTCCGAGCGTGTCGTCACCTTTCGCCTCTCTTCCGACTCGATCGACGGGGCCCTCTGCGACCAGCTCCGGGAAGAACGCTACATTCGTGAAAAACAAACGGACCTGGCTCAGGTAGAGGCCAGCACCCTCCGCGAATTGGAACAACTCGAATGGAATATCCTGGGCCGCGAAAGAGCGGAGTGGCTGCGCATCAGTCGACGGCGGCAGGATCAAGCCCAGACGCTGCAACGGCTGACCGACTTGCGCAAAACCAGTCACCAACAGTTGCGCCAACTCCGGCAACAATACCTCCAGGCCCAGGGTCGGCGACAACGCGAGCTAAAAAAAATGACACGCCGATTGGAAGTCCGACGCCTGGTAGTGGCGCAAATGAAGCCTAGCCTAAAAGTATTGCAGACGCCCGAGGAGCGACGCCAACTGCGACGGCAAATTCGAGCGCGTGAAAAAATCCTGGAGGAGCAAGCAGAACGGCTTTACCGCAAGGAGAAAAAGTGGGCCAAGCGGCAAAAAAAGATGAAAAAGGCGGTGGAAAAACGCCAGCGAGAATTGTACGGGTATCAGGAGGACCTCCAACGTTTGCGCGCCCAGGTCCGTGGCTTGCGGTTTCGGTTCAAAGGACAGCTCCAACGCTCCCTGAGTCCACGTGGTTTTTGCAAAGTACAAAAGAAGATTTTCTGCGCCCAGGACCTCGATTACCTCCTCCAACTGGAAAGGGATCCCCACAACGTTTTTCTGATTCGGATACTGCAACTGGTTCAGTGGACCAATGGCTATTACCTCGGAATGTTGGATGGGCATTTTGCGGAAAAAACCTTTGGCGCCATCTTGGAGATGACCGAGGACTTGCCCCAGCTCCGACTCAAATACATCCTGACCCACTTGGGAAATGCTCGGGCAGATTTTTGGGTGCTCAATATCGAATACCTCCTCCAACGTTTTTGCCAAGCCTATCCCCTCCACCAAGAGCTGACCACGCCGGAGGTAGTGATGACCCATTACGCCCAGGCTTTTGTCTCCTCCGATCCAATTTATCGCAACCACGCCACCGATGCTTGCTGGGAGGCGTGGCAGGACGAGACTACCCTGGCACTGGCCTATCACGGCCGCAATCAGCTGTGGGCGGCGCTGGGGCGTGTGGTGGACAAACTGGCGGCGCTGGTGTGGCGCGGCATTGCGGCGGGCACCCAGATTTTCCGCAACTTTGTACGTCTGTTGTACCAAGACATTCACGAGTCGGTACAGCTGTTTGCCCAGAGTCTGGACTTTCTCTTTGGCCGACGGCGACAACTACCGCTGAGTCAGAACGACGACTGGCAGTTGAGGCCTTACCAATACGACACTCAGGTGGGCCTGTCGGAAAACATCGAAGCCGCCGAAGTGCATTTTACCTCCGAACTGCCCCGGGCCCCACTGCCCGCTCAAAAAACCCAGGAGACGCAGGACATCCTTCGGCGGGTGGCCAAGTGGGCCCTCGCGCTGGCCGTAGGCACACTCAACTGGCCCCAGCTCCTGCTCCAACTGGTCTTGTTTTGTCGAAAATGGTTTTTCCGCTGGCTCCACCAATTGCTGGTCGACCGGCGGGACGAACGCTTCGCCGGACTCCATCCGGGATAAGCCATCAGCCCATGAAGAATCTCCTTTTCCCCCTCCTCTTGCTACTGGGCTTGACGGCTTGCCAAAAAACCGGTGCCCCCAGCGATGCCACGGTGCGCTGGCCACTCCACCAAACCGAGCAGCGACAATTGATCGATAGCTTATTGATCCGCCACGGTAATTTTTCCCTGACGGCTACCGAACTTTTTTTACGCGCCTTCAAGTACGAACAACGCCTCGAAGTTTGGCTGCGGCCGGAGGGACAAGGGCGTTTTAAACTGCTCAAGACCTACGACTTTTGTACCAGCTCCGGCCAGCTCGGCCCCAAGCGACGGGAGGGCGATCGCCAGATTCCCGAAGGCTTTTACCACATCGACCGCTTTAACCCCCGCAGCCACTTTTTCCTATCACTGGGTTTGAATTATCCCAACGAAGCCGACCGGAAGCTCGGCCATCCCCAAGCACCGGGTAGCGATATTTTTATTCACGGTGGCTGCGCCAGTATTGGTTGTATCCCCATCCGCGATCGCGGGATTCGCGAAGTCTACCTTTTGGCCGAGCGGGCCAGAGCGAGTGGACAAACTCGGATTCCCGTTCGCCTCTATCCTTTTGATTTTGATCGGATCGATCGGGAAGATACGTACGAAAAGTTTCCCGAGCACCAAGCGTTTTGGGAAACGCTCCGTCCCGTTTACCAACACTTCGAGCGTCACCGGCAATTGGGCCCGGTAGAAGTCGATGCGGATGGACGTTACCGCACGACCATCTTGCGGACCCAGCCCCCACCTTCCGATTCCAGCCGCAGTAGGTAAATGCCGCTGCGGAGCTCGTCGAGGGCCAGCAGTTCGGTATGCCGCCCCGGCCCATTCAAAAATCGCCAGCCTTCCCCGACCCGACTGCCATCCGTCCGGTAAAGCTGAGCGGTCCACTCCCGGCTCCGGTCGCTGTGGAGTTCGAGGGCCAGTGGGCTGGTCCCGAAGCGAGGATTGGGGTAGAGCCGCCAATCCAGGTCCGTGGTATTGGGGCGGAGACTCGTAACGATATTGGTAAAAAAGCGAAAGGTCCCCGACCAGTTGGTACAGGCCGCGTAGCGTCCGATGGGACGGACGCGCCAGTAGTACAGCCGATTGGCTTCGAAGAAACCGGGATTGGACAAGGTGAAGGTGTTGCCTTCGATCAGGAATTGGAGGGTGCCGACGGCGAAGCTGGGGGAGTCGTCAAATTCGAGGAGGTAGCGAAAGGCATCGGGCACTTCGGACCAGCTAAAATCCAGAGTCGAAAAATCGGCTTGGCCACTCTGGTCAGCGGGGCTTTGCAACTGGGGAACGGGCAGGGTGCTGCTTCCGGGATCGCTTCCGAAAACGATGGTCTCGTCGAGGATGCGGTTGAAGAGATCGGCCCCCATCAGGGCTTTTTGCTGGGGGGTAAAGGTCTTATCGGGGCAGCTGATGAAGTAGCTCATGATGTTGCGTTCGTCGGGATCGACCCGAGTGCCCGCGGGGTCCCGAACGCCACCGACGTAATTGCAGCCCCAGTCGAAGGTGGCGAAATTATAGTCGGGGGGGGTATCGCAGATTTCGTCACCGGCGAATTCACAATTGGCGCCGTCCTGTTGCTCGTTGGCAATCGGGTTGGGATAGCCCGTGCTGGGGGCAAAGGTGCTCACCTGTGCACCGTGGTCAGCCCGGTTGTAGGGTTCAAAATCCCAACCGCGGAAGGGGTGGGGCAATCCAAAATAGTGGCCCAGCTCGTGGTAGAGGGTTTCGCCATCGGCTCGGATCTCATCGGTCCGAACGACGATCCAGTCGTCGGCAGGAGAAAAGTAACCCAGGGTGATACCGGTGCCTTGGTCGCTCGTTTCGGCAGAACCCACGATAAAGATGTTGATGGTCCGATCGACCTTTTCCCGAGACAGTACATTTTGTCCCGCCGTTTCGAAATGTGCGTCGTAGACCTGGCTATTCGAAAATTCGTTGATCCCCTGGATGTAAAACTGCAGGTTGGTATTTTGCTGAGTGTAGTAATCGTTGAGCGAGCAAAGCTGATCGGTCAGATCGGTCCAGCTGACGCCTTCGCTGCCGTCGTTGCGGCGGACGACGTGAAAGGTGATGGGGATAAAGCTCATTTGCTGCCGGAGATTTTGGGCGAGCCCCCGGGCGAGGGTTTGCTTATTGGTCCGTAGGCGTTGCATGAGGAGGTCTTCGCTAGCGGCGGGCAATCCACACTGGGGGCGGTGGTCGTGCTGGGCCAGGGTGAGGCTTGTACACAGGTACAGGAGGCCGCCGAGGGCGAGTAATTTTTTCATGAAACGAGCCTTTGGTGAGCCTTCAAAATTACAAAATTTGTACGGGGGCCGTCGTCATTCAGCCGTCAATTCCGAGGGGGGTAAAGTCGTGATAAAAAATTAGAAAAAAACGATTACTTTTGTGGCCAATCTCAATTGAGATCAACCGCAAATAAAATCATTATCAAATCCAGAGCAAGTGCCTCAGCCAAATCTCGCTCTAATCAAAAAGAACACCTCCAGTCATGAGTAAAGTAACCGTAGTGGGTGCCGGTAACGTCGGCGCCACCGTGGCCAATGTATTGGCCCACAAAGACATCGTCAACGAAGTCGTTTTGCTCGACATCAATGGCGACCTCGCCCGTGGTAAAGCATTGGACAGTTGGCAACAAGCGCCCATCGATTATTACAGTACCAAATTAAGGGGAACCGAAGATTACCGCGACACGCGGGGTTCGGATATCGTGGTGATTACGGCCGGCGTACCCCGCAAGCCCGGTATGTCGCGCGACGACCTGATCTCGACCAACGCCAATATCGTCACCTCGGTTACCAAGTCGATTAAGAAGTACTCCAAGAAGGCCATCATCATCGTCGTGTCCAATCCGCTCGACGTAATGACCTACGCCGCTTACCAGGCCTCCGGTTTTGATTCGAGCCGCGTCTTTGGAATGGCTGGTATTTTGGATACGGCCCGCTACCGCGCCTTCCTCGCCACGGAGCTGGACTGTAGCCCCAAGGATTTGCAAGCCGTACTGATGGGTGGCCACGGCGATACCATGGTCCCCCTTCCCCGCTATACCACGGTGGCCGGAATTCCCGTCACCGAGCTGATCGAAAAGGACACCCTCAAGGGCATCGTTGAACGCACCAAAAAAGGCGGTGGCGAGCTGGTGGGCTTGATGGGTACCTCGGCCTGGTACGCCCCCGGGGCGGCAGCGGCCCAAATGGTCGAGTCGATCATGAAGGACGAAAACCGCATCTTTCCCTGCTGTGCCTTGCTCAACGGACAGTACGGTCTGAACGATCTGTTCCTCGGGGTTCCCGTAAAGCTGGGCAACACCGGAATCAAGGAAATCATGGAGCTGAAGCTGAATAAGTCGGAGACCAAGCTGCTCCACAAATCGGCGGATCACGTCCGGACGGTCATCCAAACTTTTGAGGACATGAACATCAGCTAAATCGCAGGTACTCGATAATCAAAAAAAAGGCATTTCGCGGACTGGCCGCGAGATGCCTTTTTTTGTATCTTGTTCAACAATCAACGGGGATACTTGTTACAATTTCGCTAGAATAAAGTAAAGCCATACGATTATGCCGCATACTGCCGTAAATCTGGAGGTGACCAGAAGGATGATTTGCAACACTGGCCAGAGCTTAAAGGATGTATCCGATCAGCAGCCCTGCTTGGTGGTCTTCCTACGCCATTTTGGCTGCGTCTTTTGCAAGGAAGCACTGAGCGACCTGGCCCAGCTGCGGTCCTTTTTCGACCAGAACGGCATCAAAATCGTCATTGTTCACATGGCCCCAGTCAAGACGGCGGAAAACTATTTCCACCGCTACGGTATGGGGGGAACTTGGCTCGTGAGCAATCCACAGAAAACTTTCTACGCGGCATTTGGTTTGATGAAGGGGAGCATCTCCCAATTGTACGGTCTCCGAACTTGGATTCGCGGCTACAGCGCCCGCAAGGAGGGCCATCAATTGGAGTTGGCCGAGGAGTTGGGAGACTCTACGCAGATGCCCGGAATTTTCCTCATCCAACAGGGAGAAATTCTCAATACCTACATCCACCGCCACGCCTCGGATCGCCCCGATTATCAACAAATCGTTAGCTGCTGTACTCCACGGCAGGCGACGGGTTAACCGCAAAATTTACCGCTCATGCTTGGTTGGCGTTTCTCCGAATTCGTACCCGATCCCAACGGGGGATCGACCTTCGATAAATTACTCAAACTTTTTCAAGAACTGCTCGTCCACACCTCCGGGGACGTCAGTGAGGCCCTGTCGTGGCTGACCGAACTGGATAAGGAATACAACCTGACCGACGAAAACTACGGGATGGCAGATTTCATCCAGGACTTGATCGACAAGGGGTACATTCAACAGCAGGATAGCGACAATCCAGGTTTTGTGCCCACGGCCAAGATGGAAATTGAAATCCGGCAAAAGGCGCTGGAAGACGTCTTTGGTCAGTTGAAGAAGGCCAAAAAAGGCCAGCACCGGACGGGCTCCATCGGTAAGGGCGACGAATACACCAGCGATCGGCGCCCCTACGAATTTGGGGACAGCGTCGAAAACCTGGCCGTTTCCGAATCGCTCCGCAATGCCCAGATCAACCACGGTATCGATGAATTTCGCCTCACCCATCAGGACCTCGAAGTACGGGAGACCTACTACCAAAGCCAGATGAGTACCGTGCTGATGATCGACATTTCCCACTCGATGATCCTCTACGGGGAAGACCGCATCACCCCCGCCAAGAAGGTCGCCATGGCCCTGGCCGAGTTGATCACCACCCGCTATCCCAAAGATACCCTCGACATCATCGTCTTTGGCAACGATGCCTGGCAGATCGAAATCAAAGACCTCCCCTACCTGCAAGTGGGGCCCTACCACACCAATACGGTAGCTGGGCTCGAACTCGCCATGGACCTACTCCGCCGGCGTCGAAATCCCAACAAGCAGATTTTTATGATTACCGATGGTAAGCCGACTTGTATCAAAAAGGGAAAGAAGTACTACAAGAATAGTTTTGGCTTGGACCGGAAGATTTTGAGCCGGACGCTCAATCTGGCCACGCGCTGCCGCAAGTTGGACATCCCCATTACCACCTTTATGATCGCCCGCGATCCCTATCTGGTGCGTTTTGTCGACCAATTCACTACCGCCAACAACGGCAAGGCCTTTTACAGTAGCCTACAAGGACTTGGGGAATTCATTTTTATGGATTACAAAAACAACAAACGGCGTCGCCACTAGGCCGCCACTAGGCCGTCACTGGGCCGCCAATCAGTCGTCTAAGGCGACCACCCCACTCCGCGGTGCGAACACCTCGATGAGCTGGCATTGTTCGTGCTGGGCCTCGCGATTATCAAGGGTCAGACAAACGCGGTACTTCCCCGCTTCCCGAAAGGTCCACCGGGGATCCAATTCCGTAGAAAACTCCCGCCCTTCAATTTGCCAACTGTAACGCGTCTCCCCCTCCGTCCGACTGGCGTTGACGAAATTGACGGTCAGCGGCGCCTCAAAGCTCGGTGGCCCCGGCGTCAGTTCGAAGTAGAAATTGCTGTGGAGCTGCGCAGCAAGCGTGGTACTCAGGAACAAAAAGGGGAAGAGGAATAAAAATTGTGGTAGACGGTTTTCCATATCGGACGATTTTTCACGGGATGGCCATACAAATTCGGGGGGAAAACCGACATTGTGCCCCACAATTTCGTGCCACAATTCGCCGTTCCTAAAGAGTTCGAGTAAAAACGGAAAGATTCTCTATGAAAAAAGTTGTTCACCTCTTGCTGTTCGTCTTCGGAGCGAGCCTCTCTGGTCAGGCCCAAACGGATTCCACCCGCTTTCATCGGGAGCAGGAAATCGTCCAAACCGCGCGGACCCTCCTCCGGGATACCGCCAAAGCCCAACGTACCGCCGCCGCCGAAGCCATTCTTCCCCAACTCCAGCAATTGCTCGACAGCCCCCAGTCCTTTCGCTACCGTTTCGACTCGCTCCGCGAAGTATCCATCCAGTATCCCGCCGACAGCAGTTTCCGTATTTTCACCTGGCAACTCTACGTCAACCCCGAGGAATACCGCTACTACGGCGCCCTCCAAACCCGCGCCGACGAACGCCAGCTGATTCCCTTGCGGGATGCCTCCGAACGGGCCTACGATGCGGAGTTCGATATCCTGGACCCCGAGTCCTGGTACGGCGTGGTGTACTACAACATCCAGGCCTTTGATACGCCCGAGGGGCCCAAATACCTTCTCTTTGGCTACGATGGCTACCACTTTTTTGACAAACGCAAGATTGTGGATGTCCTGTCTTTTCGGGAGGGGCAGCCGGTATTTGGAGCACCGGTATTTGCCACCCTGGAAGAAGGCCGTGGCCCCATCACCCAGAATCGACTGGTGCGGGAATATTCCGCCGCTTCGTCCATCCGCTGCAATTACGATCCCGACTTGGAAGTCCTCATTCTCGACCACATGGCCAGTATTCGCCGCCCCGACGGTAGGGGCATGAGTTTGATCCCGGATGGGACCTACGAGGGCTACCGCTACGACAAAAAGCGCGGCTGGTGGGTTTACGAAGAAAAGCTCTTTCACGAGGTCTTGGACAGTGCCCCCCGCCCCCAGCCCATTCTCGGATCGGGGAAGAAAAGGGATGTGTTTGGCAATGAGTAAAGAGCGCCGTACTTTTGGGGCATGGAAGCCCACCACATCAAGATTGAAAAAACCGCTCACTATTACACCCTAGGACAAGCGGGTCCCCACATCAAAAAATTCTGGATTGTTTGCCACGGTTATGGCCAGTTGGCCAGTACCTTTTTGGAACGTTTTCGGGCCTTGGAGGCTGCGGATACCTTTATCCTGGCCCCGGAAGGCCTCTCCCGCTTTTACTGGGGCGGCTTTGTCGGTCCGGTCGTCGCCTCCTGGATGACGAGCAAGGATCGCCTCGACGAAATTGCCGATTATTGCCAGTATTTACAGGGGCTTTACGACCACTACCTCCCCCAATTTGCCCCGGACGTACAAATCACGCTGCTGGGTTTTTCGCAGGGCACGGCTACCCAGTGCCGGTGGCTTCACCGCCTCCAACCGCGTTTTGACCGGCTCCTACTCTGGGCGGGCTTGTTGCCCGACGATTTGGACTTTCGACCGCTGGCGGAATACTTAAACGCGGGGGAATTGCACTTCGTGTACGGCCTGCAGGACCCCTTGCTGACGGAGGAACGGCGGAATTGGCAATTGGGCTTTGAGCGGGACAATGGCCTGCGGTTTACCCACCATACCTTTGCGGGCAAGCACCGGGTGGAGGAAGCGGCGCTGCTTCAGTTTGCCTAGGCATAAATTAAAGGGGAATCGCCCTTTATTTTCGCAGGCCGAAGGTATAGCCCAAAATCAATTGGAAAGACCGGTATTTGGCGAGCAGGAGGTCGTAGCCCGATAATACATTTCGATTGGTCCCGTAGCGCAATTCTCCGCGCAGGCGATGATCAAAGTCAAAGCCCACGCCAAACAGCAGATTCAGGTAAGAGGACAGCGATAAATCAGCGCCCTGGATTTGGTAATCGATGATCCCATCGATTGGAAGATCTACCGCACCGGAGGCATTGACGAATATTTTGGCCTTGGAGTTTAGAAAATGGTAATGGCGCAAACCGATGGGCAGCTCCAGGGATTGATAATCCACGACTACTTCCTCTCCAAAACGCTGAGTGGTGTTGCGGTAGGTCCGAAAATTGGGCTCAAACAAGAGGGCCCACCTTCTTTGGTTGACCGCGAGGACCATTTCCAGTTCAATACCTAGGCGCAGGCTGCTACTCCGGGGATAATTAAGCCGGGAGAGGTTGGTGGCTCGATCAATGACTTCGAGCGAGGCCTGCCCCCAACCCGGTCGGAGGGACAAAAAGAACTGGGGGCGGGTGCGTTGGGAATGGTAGTCCGTGTAATTTGTCCCGAGACAGCGTTCGTAGTCCAAAAGCAGTTCGACCACATCGTCGGCCTGGTACTCTAGGCTCAGGATTTTAGTACTGGGAATTTCTGGACACTTCAATTTATCCAGTAACTGACGGCGAAAATAATGGTTGTGCCCCACCTTCTCCGGCCCGGTGTAAAAGCGTTTGAACACCACATGCTCCGGTGGTACTGGCCTTTGATGGATAAAGAGCCGTCGCAACTCTCCCTCCTCGTAATAGTACAGATCCAGACTTCCGGCTACGAGTAATTTTAAGAATAAGGTTTCCTCCTTAAATTGAGGTTCCCGCAGCTCCGAGAGGTGTTTTTGCTGGTCCGAGGAGCGATCGATGGCGACCGTAAAGCGACGGTACTTGATGCTTTCCCCAATACCAAATTCACGTACGGACTCCAAATCGCCCCATTTGGTCTCGCCACCTTCCCGTAGCTGGTATTTAAATTTGGTGGGATTACTTTTCCATTCGACATTCTTGATGAGGCATTCGATACGCTCGCCCTCGTTGGTCAGCAAGTAACCGGGCTCGAAGCGAATTTGTCCGCTGAGCGTATTCATCAGCAATAGAAAAAACAGTGAGGGTAAGATCCGTTTCATACTTTATACCTTTAGTGAAAACGGAAACTAAGGAAAATACCCTAGAAATCAAACGTAAAGCCCGGTAAACACCGACGACACGCTATCAGTGCATCCGATCACCGCGGAGTTCGAGGTTGTCCATGATGGTGGCCTCGTGCGCCAGGTATTCCTGCCAACGTACCTTGACTTTTTCGGGATTCCCGTACCGCTTGGCCAGGTCGATGAAAAGGCGGTAGTGCCCGGCTTCGGCGACCATAAATTTGTGGTAAAAATCGCGGAGGGCGGGATCGTTGATGTGTAGGGAGAGGAGGCGGAAGCGTTCACAGCTGCGGGCCTCGATGAGGGCGCAAACCAGGAGGCGTTCGACCAGGCGGTCTTCGCGACTGCCGTCCTTTTTCTGGAATTTGAGCAGGGCATTGACGTACTCGTCCTTGCGTTGGGACCCCAGCTGGAGTTCGCGTTTTTCCAACTCCTGGAGCACCAGGCGGAAGTGGCCCCATTCTTCGGTCACGATGGGAGCCAGGGCCTTTACCATTTCGTTGCGTTCGGGATATTGTTGGATCAAGGAGATGCAAGAGGTGGCCGCTTTTTGCTCGCAGTAGGCGTGATCGGTCAGAATCTCTTCGAGGTCTTTTTCGGCAATTTTGACCCAGCGGGGGTCGGTTGGAAGTTGTAATCCTAACATGTTGTGCTGTCGTTCTTAGTTTACTCCGCTAAACAGCGAAATTGATTGATGAAAAAATCGAGTTCGTACACTTCGTAGTCTTCGTAGCCCGAACTCCATACGATTCGGATTTTATCCACTTCCCCCTCACTCATCTCCTTGGCCTGGGCCGCACTGATGCTGTACTGGGGTTTGTAGATCACCGATTTTTCGAGGGGGTTGAGGGTACCCATGTCGGTCCGGCGGTTGGGGATGCGCACGGTACTACCGTCGATAAATTTGACGGTGAGGATGCTGCCTTTTTCGATAAATCCGTAATCGCGTTGGGCATTTTGGGAGGCGACTTCCAGGTCGAGTGACAGGAGGAAGACGCTGTTGCCCACCGCGGAGAGGGCGCCGGAGCACTGGATAAAATCTTTTTCTTTAAAAAAGTCCCGCATTTGGGCGTTGGTGTAGCTAAAGAATTCGGTCGGGGACAGGTCGCGGCGAGGCTTGCCGGTAAATTCGTCGATTCCGTCGAAGTCGACTTTGCAGGGGGCGGAGGGGGGATAAACCATGACGTCGGTAGCCAGGCGTTTGCCCCGGATCTCGTCGGCGACTTTTTGCGCCTCCTTGCTGATCGGCTGTTCGGGGGAGGCGGTCAAGTCGCCGCCATCCAGTGCCGCCTGGCGGGGATCGCTGGCGGCGCGCTTGGCCAGGAGTTTTTCCCGTTTTTCGTAAGGCATGTTGACCAGGCGCTCGTATTCCTTCGATTCGTCCAGCGCCGCTTTGTAAGCCTCCCGAGCCCCTTCCTCTTGCTCCCGCGCGGCCCGCAATTTGGCTTCAATCGCCGCAATATCCTCGTCGGTAGACTCTAGGCTGGCGTAGGCCTGCCGGAGCTCTTCCTCCAAAAATACACGGTCGAGTGAGAGGTCTTCCAGGGCCCGTTCCCTCTCCACCACCGCGGCGGCGGCCCGAGCGGCCCGCTGACGCGCCAATTCATCGGATCGCTGCTGGGCTTGGGGGTCTTCGGTACGGGATGCTTTGTTGGGGGAGGACTTGGCCACCTTGGTTTTTACCGTTTTCTTGCCGGGTTTCTTTTGCTTTTTATCCGGGTCGGCCTTGGCCAGCTTGGCGGCCTCCTTGCGGGCTTTTTTAGCCGCTTTCGCCGCTGCTTTATCCGCTTTTCCGTCCGCTTTTCCCGACCGGTTCTTTTTGGTCCGCTTTTTCGACTGGCCCACTGTTCCCCCCGGTGGGTTGACCAAGGGGTTTTCGGCGGCCTCGGGGCTCACCGCTTCCTCCAGTGGAGGCCGGTTGTTCGTCGGGACGGCCTCCTCCAGTTCCGCATCCTGGGCGGGATCGTAATAGCGCCAGGAGCCGTCGTCAAACAAGACGATTTTCTCTCCATTCTCGTTGGTGCTCAAGCGCTGGGCGTGCAATACGCTTACCAGACCGAGCATTCCCAGACCAAGTAGCGCGCGGGTAGCACCAAAAAATTGTCTAACTTGCATGTTTTATGGACCGATTGTGTTGCGCAAAATTACGCAAATTTTCATGAAAATTGTTCTTCTTCACTACCGACTCATCCGTCGTGGCGGACTCGAAACGCGCTTGCTCAATTACATCGAACAGTTTCACCGACGGGGACATCAGGTCAGCGTGATTTGTGCCAAGTGGGATAAAACGATTCCCCTACCCCCCGAAGTATCCGTACACCGCCTAAATTTGGGGCTCATGCTCAAGCCTTTCCGCGCTTGGTACTTCGCGCACAAGGCTAAAAAACGGATGGCCCAACTCGACTACGACTTTGCCCTCTCCCTCGGTCGCACCGCCACTCAGGATGCCGTACTCATGCCGGGGGGCCACCGGGGTTATTTGCGCGCCCTGGCTAAAAAGTGGCGTTTCGTCGGCGATTGGATGCAAATTCACCTCGACGAAGCGGCCTACGCGCACAGCCAAATGATTTTTGCCGCCTCCACCATGATGGCCGACGAACTGCGCGAGGCCTACCGGGTCCCCCCGGAGAAGATCCGCTTGCTCTACCCTCCCCTCAACCTCCAACAATACAACACCGAGCTTCGTCCCCAGCGCGCGGCCCTGCGTCAAAAATTGGAATTGGCCCCGGAGAAGACCGTTTTTGTCTTCGCCTCCAGCTCGCACTACCGCAAGGGGCTCGATATCCTGCTACGCGTCTTTGCCCAGCTCGACCCCCAGCGTTACGAACTCCTCATCGTTGGCTTGCCCGCCGTAAAGAGCGCCCTCCCCCACGTCCGCTACCTGGGTTTTTGGGAGCGCCTGCGCGAGTTGTACACCGCGGCCGACTTTATGATCCTACCCGCTCGCTACGAGCCCTTTGGCCAGGTGGTGGCCGAATCCCTACAGTGTGGGACGCCGGTGCTGCTTTCCTCGGGGGTAGGCGCTCGGGATGTGGTGGGCCCCAAAGAAGGCCTCATCATCGACTCGCTCGACCCCCAGCGCTGGGTGGAGGCCATTCGCGAGCACCCACCAAGCCATTTTTCGGTGGCACCGGATTTTGCCCAACGACAGGATCTGAGCATCGAACGCCACGTCGAACAAATGCTCGACTACTGGCAAAACAGATAGCTGGCCTGCGGGCGGTGGGCTTTTAAAGAAATTAGTACCTTTGGTGTAGAGATTTGGAAAACCTATCAACATGAAAAAATTAATCTACCCCTTAGCAATATTGCTTACGATTAGCGCCTGCGAGCTCGCCCCGACGGGAGACGCCTCCACCGGCTCGACGCGAGCGCCACGCAGTTTTCAACCCATTCCAGTGAAGTATCCCACCAGTACCCAAGACAGTACCATCAGCGATGATTATCACGGTAAGGTCATTGCCGATCCCTACCGCTGGCTCGAAGACGATCGGTCGGAAGCCACCGCCGCCTGGGTCTCCGAGCAAAACGCGGTGACCTTTGACTACCTCCAACGGATTCCCTACCGCGAGGCCATCCGCCAACGGCTCGAAAAGCTGTGGAACTACGAGCGCTACGGCAGTCCTTTTGAACGCGGAGGACGCTATTTTTACTTCAAAAACGATGGCCTCCAAAACCAGGCGGTCCTCTACGTTCAGGACCAGCTCGACTCGCCCCCCAGCCTCGTCCTGGATCCCAATAAGTTTGCGGAGGATGGCACCGTTTCCCTGGGCGGTTTTAGCTTTTCCGACGACGGGCGCTACCTGGCCTACGAAGTGTCGGAGGGTGGCTCGGACTGGCGCAGCATCTACATCAAAGACGTGGTGGACAACCGTACCCTGAGCGACAAATTGGAGTGGATCAAGTTTTCGGCCATCGCCTGGCAGGGCAAGGGGTTCTTTTACAGCCGCTACCCCGCTCCCCAGGGCGATGAGGTATTGTCGGGCAAAAACGAATTCCAGAGCGTCTACTACCACAAGCTCGGTACCCCGCAATCCGAAGACCAGGTCGTCTTTGCCGATCGGGCCCACCCCAGCCGGGGCTTCTTCGCCCTCACCACCGAGGACGAACGCTTCCTGACCATCAGCGTATGGGAGTCCACCAGTGGCAACGCCATTTATTTCAAGGACCTGCAGAATCCCGAAGGAGAAATCACTCCGATTTACGATAAGATTGAATACGACTTCTCCTTGGTGGATAACCTGGAAGATCGACTCTTGGTTATGACCAATTACCAGGCGGACAACAACCGTTTGATCGCCATCAATACCAACCAAGCGGGCGAGGGTTTTTGGGAAGAAATTTTGCCCGAGAGTAAGGACAAGTTGAGTAGCGTACGGGTATTGGGTGGTAAAATCGTAGCCACCTACATCCACGATGCCTCCAGCCAGGTCAAGGTCTACGATCTGGACGGACAATTTATTGCCGATCTAAAGTTGCCGGGCATCGGTACGGTAGGTGGATTCAGTGGCAAGAAGAAAAGTGAGGAGGCCTTCTACAGCTTCAGTTCTTTTACGCGACCCACCACGATTTACCGCTTGGATCTCAGCAGCTTGGAATCGACCGTTTTCAAAGCGCCCCAGTCTCCCTTCCAATCGGATGATTACGAGACGCGACAGGTTTGGTTTACCAGTGCCGACGGAACGGAGGTACCCATGTTATTGACGCACAAAAAGGGCCTAAAGATGGATGGCGAGCGCCCCACCCTACTCTACGGCTACGGGGGCTTTGACATTTCCATTTTGCCCAATTTCCAGGTCAAGCGTACCGTCATTCTCGAAAACGGGGGCCTCTACGCGGTGGCCAACATTCGGGGCGGGGGAGAATTTGGTAAAAAGTGGCACCGCGCTGGTACCAAGGCCAACAAGCAAAACGTATTCAACGACTTTCAGGCGGCCGCCGAATACCTGATCGCCCAGGGCTACACCTCCAAGGACAAACTGGCCATCGAGGGCCGCTCCAACGGTGGCTTGCTCATCGGTGCTTGTATGACCCAACGCCCCGACCTCTACAAGGTGGCTTTTCCGGCGGTGGGCGTCCTGGACATGTTGCGCTACCAGAACTTTACCATCGGTCGGGCCTGGGCCAGCGATTACGGACTCAGCGAAAATCCCGAGGAATTTGACTACCTGGTGGCCTATTCGCCCCTGCACAATGTCGAGGCCCGTGCTTATCCCGCCACCATGGTTACCACGGCCGACCACGACGACCGGGTGGTCCCCGCACACTCCTTCAAGTTTGCCGCTACCCTGCAGGCCCACCAGGAGGGCGACAATCCCGTACTCATCCGGGTGGAGACCAGCGCGGGGCACGGTGCCGGAACGCCCACCTCCAAGCTGATCGAGGAGGCGGCCGATGCGCTGAGTTTTATGTACTACAATTTTGAAGAAGATGTCATTTACGAAGCAACGCTTCAGGACTAGGTCCTCGCGATTCGCCTTTTGAATTTTGACTACGAAATATTACCCCGCCACTTGCTCGACGTCCTCGACGTCGTGGTGGTCCTGTACTTGATCTACCAACTGTACCGCCTACTCCGGGGTAGCATTGCTTTCAATATTTTCGTGGGCCTCTTGCTGGTGTACGGCACCTGGCTACTCGTCCGCTTTTTGGAGATGAGCTTGCTTTCCGGTCTGCTCGGTCAGTTCGCCAGCCTGGGCGTCATCATGCTACTGATCGTCTTCCAACCGGAGGTGCGCCGCTTCCTACTGCTGCTGGGCAACAGCACCCTCCGGCAGCGGAGCAATTTGCTGGGGCAGTGGCTCGATCGACGGGCCAATCAGGTCGACAATACCGAAAAGATCAAAAACGTCACGGCGATCAAAGCCGCTTTGGTAACGCTTTCGCGCAACCAAACGGGCGCCTTGCTCGTCTTCGCCAATACACTGAACCGCGAATTTATCAACGAAACGAGGGTCGTCGTCAATGCGGTGATCAGCCAGCCCCTGTTGGAAAGCATCTTCAGCAAGGACAGCCCACTCCACGACGGGGCGGTCATCATCAGTGACCATCAGGTACACGCCGCCAGTTGTATCCTACCGCTCTCCTCCAATCCCGAATTGCCCAAATCCTTGGGTTTGCGCCACCGAGCGGGGGTAGGGGTGAGCGAAAACTTTATGGTGGCGGCCTTTATCGTCTCCGAAGAAAATGGCGCCATCAGTTTTGCCCAGCAAGGGAAATTACAACGCAAATTGGAGGAAGCCCAACTCGAGGCCTTACTATTGGAATGGTATCGCTAAAGAAGTGGGCGAACCAATACCGTATGAAGAAAGCAAAGTACATACTACACCGAAGGGAAGAATACCAGATCGAGCCATCGCTGCACACCCGCATCCACGACTTGCTGAAACGCTGTTTTTCGGAGTATCCGGCGGGGCGGTCCTACTACCAGCAAGTGCCCACCTTCCGGCACCTGGTGTACGACCAGCAAAGACTGGTGGGCCACCTGGCGATCGAATACCGGATGATCAACCTCGCCGGAGCCATCGTCCCCATCTTTGGCATCAGCGATTTTTGCGTCGACCCCGACTACCAGTCCCAACACATTGCGACGGACCTGCTGGAGCGAGTCGAAGCGGAGGCCCGCGACCGCCATATCGATTTTATCATCCTCGCCACCACGGAACAAAGTTTTTACGAAAAACGCGGCTATCAACACAGCGATAATCCCTGTCGCTGGCTCCTGCTTACCCGCCAGCAAACGCTGGGAGTCGCCCAGCGACGGATCGAGCGGGGCATCATGGTCAAGGCTACGGGGAATCAGCCTTGGATGGAGGGCTTGCTGGATTTTTTGGGGCCGATGTTTTGAGGGGGGAAGGCTGACTTGATTAATTCAGCGGCACCAAGTGTTACATCATTAATCCCTTCCCCGGTCAATGAACCGGAGTAATCTCAGTAGCCGAGACGGAAGCCCGTTTTTCGTCGAAAAAGGCTGGCGGACGCTGAAAAATCCCAACTTCTTTGTGAGCTTTTCGGTATATTGGGAGCAAATAACTAACTATTACAAAAGTACTACGCTCCAGAGGAAACGCAAATTTCCATTTGGCGCAAACATTGATACGTAATCTTACGTTTACTATTTTCGCAGAAAGCTAGCCTAACCAAAATCCTCACTGATTTTTTAGGAAAAAAACCAATGTTTTATGAACGACGTAATTGTAAGCGAAAATTTAAAAATCATTCAGGAAAGCGCCCGTGATTTTGCGGAGCACTACATTCGTCCCCACGTCATGGAATGGGATGAAAAGCAGCACTTTCCCGTCGACCTGATGCACCGTTTGGGTGAGCAGGGCTTTTTGGGGGTACTCGTACCCGAGGAGTACGGCGGCGCGGGGCTGGGCTATCAGGAATACATCACCGTCATCGAAGAGATTGCCAAGGTCTGCAGCAGCATCGGCCTGTCAGTAGCAGCCCACAATTCGCTGTGCACCGGGCACATCCTACAATTTGGCACCGAAGCACAAAAGCGCAAGTACCTGCCCCTGCTGGCCACCGGAGAGTGGATTGGCGCCTGGGGACTAACGGAGCCCAATACGGGCTCGGATGCCGGCCGGATGCAGTGCGTAGCGCATCGCGAAGGCGACCACTACATCATCAATGGCAACAAGAGCTGGATCACCCACGGCAAGTCGGGAGATGTGGCGGTGGTGATCGTCCGAACCGGAGAGTTACTGGACAGCCACGGCATGACGGCCTTTATCGTCGAACGGGGTACCCCGGGCTTTCGAGCGGGCAAAAAAGAGAACAAACTGGGAATGCGCGCCAGCGAAACGGCGGAATTGATTTTCGAAAACTGCCGAATTCCCGTCGGCCAACGCCTGGGCAAAGAAGGGGAAGGTTTTATTCAGGCCATGAAAATCTTGGATGGTGGCCGGATTTCGATCGCGGCCCTTTCCCTGGGAATCGCTAAGGGCTCCTACGAGGCGTCGGTCAAGTACGCCCAGGAGCGCCAACAATTTGGCAAGCCCATCGCCAAGTTCCAGGCCATCAGCTTTAAGCTGGCCGATATGGCGACCAAAATTCAGGCGGCGGAGTTGCTGACCCGAAAAGCAGCCGACCTCAAAAATCAGGGAAAAAAGGTGACCAAGGTCAGTGCCATGGCGAAGTACTACGCTTCCGAGGCCTGTGTAGAAATCGCCACCGATGCGATTCAAATCCACGGTGGCTACGGCTATACCAAGGACTTTCCCGTCGAGAAGTTTTTCCGCGACTCCAAGCTCTGTACCATCGGTGAAGGAACCTCCGAGATACAGAAACTGGTGATCTCACGCGAAGTGTTCAAAGAATTCAAATAAAAAAATCCCGGGGCGTTAACCCCGGGATTTTTTTTGGAAGGCAGCTCCGTACTTCCTCATTCGGCCATCCGGCGGTGTACGATTCCTCCCGGGAACGACAAGCACAGCCCGGCGGCGATGCCAATCGTTAGGCTCCCCAAAGGCCAGGCCACGGCGAGGCCGATCAAGACATCAGCTTGCGTGAAGAAAAGAAGAAAGGAACGTGATGTTGTCCCGACCAGTAGCCGTAAAAAAACGACGAAACGGCCCCAAGTTGGCAACCTTTTCTACCAGTTCATCTTTTTGGCGATCTCGCTGGGGATGGCATCTTAGTGTAGCAGTACCGATACCGTTTTAGATTGAAAGTAAGCTTGCGACATGTAGAGATAGCCTTTGTAGTCGCTAATCTCACCCCAGGAATTCTTGATGAGGTAGTATTTGGTTCCGGTTTTATCCTGCGCCACACCGGCCAGGTGCATCAGGTGATCGTCCGTCGTGGCATAGCTTTCAAAGTCAAGCTGCCGACTGCTTTGGGTGACGGCCCGCTCGGGGCCCGGCTGACGGAACAGATCGTCGCGCTCGGCATCTAGGGGCAACACCGCAATCCCGTTGCGGGCCGAAAAGCCCTTTTCGCTCACGTCACCATCCCAGGAAACCGAGTAGCCCTTTTCGAGGGCGTGGTCGACGATCATCTCTATCTCGGCCAGGGGGACATTGTAGAAAAGGCCGTTGGAATAGTTGTCGGGAATTTCGAGGACGAAGGGGCGGTAAAAGGGCCGGTGGGTAAAGGAAGTGATTTGTACGTAGTCGTCCGGCACGATGCCGAGGCTGGCGGCAAAGCTTTGGGGGGTGTAGGTCTGTCCTTGATAAACGAAGGTTTCGGGAGCACTGCCCAGGTAGGCATCCAGCACGCCTTCGACGGCGGTCTTCCAGTTGGCGCTGAGTTGTTTGCGTTTGAGCAGACCGTCGAGCATGCCCCGCAGTACGGCTTCCATTTCGCCGTGGTCGTGTTTTTGGGCCCCTTCGAGCAGCCCCGAGTAAACCGATTCGGGGACGATGCCCAGCTGTTGGGCAATAAAAATGGGATCGTGGGCCAAGCTACCCTGGGAAAAATTGGCCTTGCCCTGCCGTAGGAGGTAGTTGAGGGCCTTGTCTTTGTAGATGTTGCGCACCGTATACATCTCCGAGAAATCGTGCTGGCCCTTGCCCAGGCGAATGACTTCGGATTCGAGGAAGGAGGAGGTGGCGTAGCTCCAGCAGGTTCCCGTACGGTCCTGACTTTTGACGGGGGTACAGTCCACGCTGGTTTGTACTTCGAAGCCATAAGTATCCTTTAAATCAACCTGACTCCATCCAGTGTTCCCCCACAGTAGGGAGCAGGTCAACAGGAGGAATTTTACGCTGTTTTGCATTGCTTGTGTTTTGTAATAATGGTAAATGTTAGACATTAAAATTAGCAATAAACCAAACGGATCGCCAATTTTAATGGGGAAAAGATTTTACAAAGCTGGAAAAATTGTATTAAATTTACGGACCTTCAGTATACAAGAACCAATACCATTTCCTCCAAAGCAAAGACGTTGCCTAGTATTCGTATAAGAACAGTTTGTCCTTTAACATAAGGGTTGGCATTCTTCCTGCTCCGAACTCGATTCGGTCCAAAAATGCCGTGCGTGTTATTGAAAAACAAAATTAGGACTACTAAAAATGGTATTTGAAAAGAAGGACTACCTGATAACGGGTAGAAAGAATCCTAAAACAAAGGAGAAGATCAGACTAAAGCTCCGCTACCTGCTCAACAATTACTCCAAATGCTTGATTGGCATCTCCAACCAAGCCGATGGGCGCTTGCGCTTTCGGCTGGAAAAGGAGGGCTACAAGGCGCTTTTTTACGTCTACCGATCCAATACCTTCGAAAGTGTAGATCACTACACCGAGGTATTCCAGGACCTGTACGTCAACGAAGCCAATAAGGAAAATGAGGAACTCGCCACCGCCATCAGCGAGGACGGCAAGGGTCCCTTTTTTCTCTTTGTAGCGGGCCGCAAACGCAAACGAGGCTATTGAGTGGTGGGGCCCAGGTCCCAGGTCCGAAGCAAGCATGGAGGGATTCAACAAGTAGGAAAAAAATAGAGCATCCGGGCGGATGCTCTACATGAACATTACAGATACAGAGAAATCAAGGAAATAGGAAAGCCTGATAAGTCTTGTGTTTAAATGTTTAAGTGTTCGTGTGTCTATTGGTTTGGGTTATCGCATGTCGAGACCCTTGGCAGTAGTTCAACTACACAGTGCACTCCTTTTCCTCTTACCATATGTTTGAAAATGTTTACCCATTGCTACGTTGGAGGGGCCGGCGAAAAGATTTTGGTAAGAGGAGACCCTATGGCCTTCCCCTACCAAAACTCACTCAGTGTAGAAACTTGCGTTTCTTCAGCTGATCATAAGCCCATAATAACGCTCTCAAAAGTCCAAGACCCTCAAGTTCTTTGTTCCGTTTTTATTTTGTTTTCGATCAGTTACAGTAATCATTGTCAGTTAAATTTTACGCTTGCGCGTTTGCCTTTTTCATTGACAATAACGTGCCAATAAGGAAAAATTGCCAGTGAAAACGGTGACGGTTCGTAACCGGGTAAAAAACACACATCCTACGAAAAAGTGCTGAGATACATTTATTTTAATTACATGTTTTTATTTTACAATCCCAGCCCCAGGCTCTCAAAACCAACCGGACTCAACAATTTACAACCGACTCTTTTTCAACAAAATACGCTCGTAAACGATCTATAATTCACCTTCTTTTCGGCTAGCAATCTGCTTACATCACTGGTTTTTTACATGCTTCCTATTTTTGATGAGAGGAAGGCGCTGTCACGAAAATGTAGCGATTTCAGTGACGCGTAACTGGCTTGTTTTTGATTAAAAACAGTATTTTATCCCGTCACAAGCGGGGCCCAAAAAGGAGAAAAGAGCGCCACCGCGCCTTTTTTCATATTAAGAAAGTGTGGAATGCAAATTTTGGGACGCGGAGGAACCCGAAGCGGTGTAAATTCGGATTTGTTGGAAACCTGTGACTCAATTGTTAAGGGCTGGGAGATAGCCCGGTTGCCTCACAAAAAAACGTAGAGGTAAAAAGTGAGCCACCAACGCTGGTCGAGGAGTCGGAAATGTCTTTCGATCAACAAGCCCCCTTGATCTTGATAGATTTTTTCCCGAATCTCCCCTTCCCCGCGCAGCCGCTCGATCCGGTACACGGTCGTATCGATGGCCTCCAGGCCATTTCGGTGCGGGGCCCAGTCCGCTCCCGACCAGGCCGTGATCCGTCCGCCCTCAATTCGGTACCCATCGAGGGGAAAGCGAACCCGGCTGCGTTGGAACAGGCTATCGCGGTGAAAGCGTTGGTAGAACTGCATAAAATCTTCCGGGGCGGACCCATTGCCGATCTGGCGCCCACCCGTACAGGCGCCGCACAGCAGCAATACCACTCCCAATCCCACGATGGAAAGCAAAATATTTTTCAAGAATCCGTATTTTTGACTTTCTTAGTCCGAAGGACTAGCACCCAATTTACACCTTAAATCACCGCACAATGGATACGGCCCTGGAAGTTTACCAACCCGTCAACACCTCCCTCAACCTCACTACGGGCATTTCGGTGTTCCTCCTACTGGCCGCTCTCCTCGGCTTGTACTGGAACGAAAAGCGAGAGGTAGCCTACGACAACCGACACTACCGCCAGCTGGGGCTGGTGCTTTTTGGCTTTTTGGCCCTACTCAGTGCCATTGCGGCGCTTTTTAGTGGCCTGACCAGTCGCCGGATCGGTCCGGTCGAGTTTTACGCCGATCGCATCGAGACGGTAGAAGCCACCATCCCCTACCGATCGATTCAAAGGGCCTACCTACACCAAGATCAACCCCAATCCAGCTTCGGCAGCAGCCAGGCCCGGGGCGATACGACGCTGATGCTCATCATCGTGGAGCGACTGGACCAAAAGACCCACGTTTTTTCCGCTTACAACTACCCCATCGAACGCCTGCACAACAGCCTCAAACAACACCTAGAAGCGGCGAGAAAACCCCAGTAGACCGCTAAATAAAGCAGGCAAAACCCCGGATTGGGACTTTGCCTGCTTAGCGAAACCGAAAAAGGACCAGGCCCTAATCCAGCGTAATTTCTTTGCTGATCACTCCCGTGAACGTACGCAAGGCTACCTCGTAGGTGCCTTCGGGCAGTTCACTCAGATCGAGTTCGTAAATCGTATTGACGGGCAGTTCGTAGAGTTGATCCTCCAAAACCACCTCCCCATCGGCGTTGATTACTTTGAGATCGTTGAGATTCACATTGATCTTTTCGAAGTCGATATAGTAAATCTCTTGCTCTTCATCGATGTAAAAGGACCAGTCGGTGCTACTCAGATCCAGGAGGCGGGTGGCAGTGGTCGCCTCTGCAGTTAGACTGGTAGTAGATTGGGCAAAAAGTTGGCTATTCAGACAACCCGCCAAAACAAATACCACGACGTAAACAATACGCTTCATAAGATTCTTAGCTAAAAATTAAGTGAGAAATAAAGTTCTGTGCTCCAAATATAGACATAATCTCAAAAGAATAAAAAATGGAATATTAAAAAAAAACCGAATAAGATTCTAAAAAGTCGGGATTACAAAATAAATGGAGACCGAGTGCGAGTTCATCAGAATTATAATCTAAAACCATAAGACAATAGCGAATCGCGTTTTGTTTTGCTCCAAATGTTAAAGTCTAAAAATTGTCGGGAGCTAGGCAGCGGGGGTTGGCCTTAGAACGTCGTCGGCAGTGATTCAACGCCTGGTGGAGGTCTTTATTGCTCCGCTTGGGTCAAAACATCGAGGATATTGCCGTAAATGATGGGTTTTTCCGCCAGCAATGCGACCGATTGGCGCCACACGGCTCGTTCAATGTCTTCTTCCGTTTGGGGAGTCAGCTCCGCGGCGGGGCTCGTCATCCGGTACCAG
>CALCCH010000289.1 GCA_937899855.1 uncultured Saprospirales bacterium
GTCGCCACCAACCCAAACAGTCACCGGTACGTCCGGGGCGGGTTGATGCACCGGGGGCTGGGCGTGTACACGGGCTTCGTGAGTATGTTGATCCTCCTGTCTTTTCGCTTTCGGAAAATGGGGGAAGCCATGCAAGCCCTCACCATTCCCGACTGGATCGGCAAGCGCTACGGCTCCAAAAACTTTTCCCTTTACTTCGCCTTTATCAACCTGCTGACCTTCGCCTTTATCGTACTTCTGGTGGGAGGCATCTCCATCGTGATGCAGAAGCTGTTGGGGGTTTCGAACGTGGCGGCCCTGCTCATCACCCTGACCTTCGTGACGGGCTACGTCCTTTTTGGCGGCACCTACGCCCACGTCTTCACCAACCTGTTTCAAGGCTTTTTGATGATCGGAGTCACCCTGGTCGTGCTGTGGTCGGGCTGGGAAGTGATGCGCGAGAGCGATGATTTTTTTGCCCTCCTCCGCACCCAAGATGCCCACCTCCTATCGTGGACCAACCCCAGGAGTCGCTTGTTTAACGATTGGTTTTCGACCTACCTGGCCAGCTTTTGCGTGGGGGCGGCCCTGGTCTGTCAGCCCCACATCCTCACCAAGGCCCTCTACGTCAAGACCGACCGGGCGGTACGGCGTTACATCCTGGTCTTCTCGGTGGTCTTCTTCCTATTTTGCCTCCTGCTCCTAGCGGGTTTTTGGGCCCACGCCATCGTGACGCCCGAGCAGTTGTTGGATGCCCAAACGGGCGCCTTTCGGCAGGACCTCGTCATGACGGTGTACCTGCAGCAGGCCTTTCCCGTCTGGCTCTTTACCTTCATCTGCGTGGTGCTGCTGGCGGCGGCCATGTCGACGCTGGACGGCTTACTGGTCGGAATCTCTACCATTACCGCCAACGATTTGGTCCTCAATATCCTGGACCGTTTTGATCGGCGGGGGCGGTCGGAGGCGGATAAAATGCGGCTGGCCTTTCGCGCGAGCCACTTCGTATTGGTTGCCATTGCCATCCTCACCTTCATCGTTACCCTACAGCCCCCCAAGCTGCTGGGCATTTTCGGACAAGTGGGCATTTACGGGCTGGTACTCGCTGCCGTCCCGCCGCTGCTGACGGGGGTGTGGTTTGAAAAGGTCGACCTGGCCACCGTGTGGGTACTATCGGTGGTGGCTTTGCTCGTTCACTTCGGCGCGTTTTTCTTCGGTCCCGAGCTGTTTCCCAACAGCCGTTTGGCCTTCGCCAATCCGGGCGTGACGGCCGCACTGGGCTTGCTGGCGAGTGTGCTGCCGGCCTTGCTCCTTCACTTTTATAAAAACAAATTTTATGCGTAACGCAAACATCATAAGCTGCGGGGCTTACGCCCCCGCCCGGGTTATTCCCAACCACTACTTTGACGAACTGCTGGGGGAGGACGTCTCGACCTGGCTGGAGGAAAAGGTACAGATCTTCGAACGGCGGTGGTGTGCCGAAGACGAGAGTACGGCCGACCTAGCCGAGCAAGCCGCCCAGCTTTGCCTGGAACGGGCGGGGGTAAAGGCCGAGCAATTGGCCCTCATCATCCTCTCGACCGCCACCCCCGAGTTTGTCTCGCCCTCCACCGCCTCGGTTGTACAGCACCGACAGGGGGCCCAAAATGCGGGGACCTTCGCCATCAATACGGCCTGCGCGGGTTTTGTCACCGCGCTCGATATCGGCGCCAAGTACATCCGCGCCGACGAGCAGTACCGCTACGTCCTCGTCATCGGGGCCTACGCCATGAGCAAGTACCTCAACCGGACGGATAAGAAAACCGTAACCTTGTTTGCCGACGGGGCGGGGGCAGTCCTGTTGCACGCGGCGCCCTCCAGCACAAGTCGGGAAGGCTTTTTGGCCAGTGAGCTGATCTCCAAGGGAGCGTACCACAGCTGGATGGGTATTTACGGTGGCGGAACGCGACAACCCATCAGTGAGGCCGTCCTCAAAAACCACGATCACCAGTTAAAATTTGTCCGTAAATTTCCACCGGAGCTCAATCCCGAGATTTGGTCGCAAATGGCGCGGAACCTCTCCCAGCGCATTGGGGTAGCACCTACGGAGGTTCACCGCTACTTCATCACCCAGATCAACATCAACGCCATCTGGGAGACCCTCGACCGACTGGACGTCGCGCGTGAGAAGGGACACACCATCATGCACCGGTACGCCTACACCGGGTCAGCTTGCATTCCGATGGCCTTCAACGATGCTTGGGAAAAAGAGTTGGTGAAGAAAGGAGATTTGGTTTACTTTATCGGCTCGGGTGGGGGATTGACCTTTGCGAGTGCGGCTTTTTTGATCTAATGACTGAGGTATGGACATCAATCAATTTGACTGGGCGGCCAAGTGGGCGGTTTACGCCCCCGACCGCATCGCCTTTGCGGAGAGTGAGACCCAGCGGACGTTGAGCTTTGGCCAGCTCCATCGCCTGGGCAATCGCCTGGCGGGGCACCTGAATCGCGCCTACGGCATCGAGCGGGGAGACCGGATTGCCATCCTAGCCGAAAATTGTCTGGAGTACCTGCTCTTATTCGTGGCGGCCCAGAAAACGGGCGCCATTCTGGTTCCGCTCAACTACCGCTTGGCGAGTGCCGAAATTGATTTTTTACTGGACAATGCCGCCCCCCGCTGGCTCGTGGTCGAAGCCAAATTTCGCGACCGCGCCGCAGCGACCACGGCTTGGGCTCGGATTCCCCACCACAGCTCCATCCGCGAGGTGGCCGACTACTGCACCCCGGATACCGACCGACCGGAAGACCAGCACTTTGAAAACGCAGCCATCCAAGCGGACGATCCCCTTTTTATCCTCTACACCTCCGGCACCACCGGCTTTCCCAAGGGCGCACTGTACACCCACCGGATGCTCTTTTGGAACAGCATCAATACGGCCCTGTCCCTCATCGTCAATACCGAGAGTCGTACCGTCAACTGTATGCCCCCCTTCCACACGGGCGGGTGGAACGTCCTCACGACCCCCTTTTTTCACCACGGCGGTTTTTCCTGTTTGATGAAATCCTTTGACCCGGAGTTGTTGTTGGCCCTGATTGGTCGGGAGAGGGTGAGCATCCTGATGGCCGTACCGACGATGCTAAAATTGATGGCGGATTCGCCCGCATTCGCAACGGCGGATTTGAGTTCGCTCCACTACATCATCGTGGGGGGCGAGGCACTGCCCTTGCCCCTGATCGAGCGCTGGCACGCCCGGGGCGTTCCCATTCGCCAGGGCTTTGGGATGACCGAGGTGGGGCCCAACCTGACTTCGCTGCACCAGGAGGACGCCGTCCGTAAAATGGGCTCGATCGGTCGGCCCAATTTTTACATCGAGCTCCAAATCGTCGACGAGCGGGGCGAGGTCTGCCCCCCCAGCCAAGCGGGAGAGTTGTGGTTGCGCGGGCCGGTGGTTACGCCGGGCTACTGGCAAAACACCGCGGCTACGCAGGCGGCCTTTCACGAGGGGTGGTTCCGGACGGGGGATCGGGTTCGGCGGGACGAGGAGGGCTATCTCTTCGTGGTGGACCGCATCAAGAACATGTACATTTCGGGAGGGGAAAACGTATACCCCGCCGAAGTGGAGCGGGTCCTGCTGGCACACCCGAGCATCGGGGCGGCCGTGGAGGTGGGGGTACCCGACTCCCAGTGGGGCGAAGTGGGGCGGGCTTTCCTCGTTCTCCAGGCCCCGGTGAGCCCCGACGACGTCATCACCTACTGCCGCTCCCGACTGGCCCGCTTTAAAGTACCCAAAACGGTGGTCCTACTCGATGCCCTCCCCCAAAACGATACGGGTAAGGTCGATCGCCGGGCACTCCGGGAGCGGGGCAAAACCCCCTAAGCCCGCGGTACCTCCCATCTTTCCCTACGGTTCTTAGCCCCAGTGACGGGCCAAGCATTGCTCCAATCGACAAATTTACGGCCGAACGGATTATTCTTGTTTAGAAGGGCTCAAAACTGGATTATTATTCATATTATTACCAATCATTATATAACCCCGAATGGGGGGAGCCCCGGCCCTCCGTACGGTACGCGTCGCTTTCGTACCTGCGGTTCCATTCCCAACGGGTCCGACCGGTTATTCCCCGTTTAACAACCAATCAAATAGCATGAGTAATGCCATCAGCATTTCGAGTTCCGTTTATACCGTAAGCGGGACCGTCAAAAGTAAGGACAACCAGCAGGGGGTTGTCGATCTCCACGTCTTGGTGTACGATAAGGATCCTTTGAGTAAGGATGACTTTTTGGGCATCGCCGTCACTGGGGCGGGGGGTGCCTTTAGCCTGAGTTTTGATGTGAGCAAGTTTCAGAGCTTGTTTGACCGTCGCCCCGATCTGTACTTTATCGTCAAGGATGCGGGTTTGGAGTTGTTGAATACCAAGGACGACGTCCTCAAAAATGTCACCGAGACAACGCCGCCGATCAACTTGGTTGTCGATCTGGCGAACGATGAGTTGCGCGAGGAAATCAACCCCACTCCCGTAGCGGGTTGGGTGGGGGGCTTTGCCCAGTCCAATCCGGCCTTTGCTTATCCCATCCCGGACCTGAGTTCGCTGCCGATGCTTCAGAACATGGCCAATATCGATAAGTTGGAGCGCCAGCAGAAGGTCTTGTGGCCGGAATTCAGCTGGGAATCGGAGCCGGGAAAGGCCGACCCCAAGCGCTGTTACCAGATGTTTGCCCCCGATATTTCCCGCCTGGGCTACACCAATGAGGGGCGGGTATATTCCATCATCTGTCCCCAGCAGGGAACGGTAGCGCCCCACCTTGGCACGATGAACGTAGAGGTATCGGTAACCGGCAACCGGGGCTGGGCCGACGAATCGGATCGCTCGCTGGCGGCGGATATGACGGTGGAGGGAAAAATTTGGTTTAGCCCCAGTGCGCAGAACAATTCCCACGTCAAGCGCTTCCGGGACCATTTTCTCCAGCGGGCCCTCCCCTTTCCGTCCAACAAGGCCAATGCCATTCGGGTCCAGACCTTTAAGCCCGGCGAGCCCGATCAGCCCATCTTCCCCCTCACCAAGGGCTCCACGACGGCCTTCCCCATTCCCAATTTTGCCCAGCACGAAGACATCTCCTGGACGGTGGGTCACCTGGGTGTCGAGATTGGCCCCATCGTCAAGACCGGCGTGGCGGTTGTGGATGAGTTCAATCAGATGGTACTGGACATCTTTAATCTGGCCTCCGGCAATATGCTCAAGGAGAACAATGTACTGACTTGGAACGTCTGGTTTACCGCACCGGAGCTGGTCGATCAGCAGGAATGGGCCGCCCACGCCGAGAAGTGGCGCGAGTCCATAGATGCGGACCACGGCAGCCCCGAGGGGCCGGGTACGATTGCGCGGTACTACGACGGTACGCCTTTCCAACCCCTGAAGGAATTGCTAGTGGCAGAACTGCCCAAGATTTTGGCGTTTGCCGAAAAGCATTTGTAAACAAACCGCATGGCGTCCCGATCAGTTGGTCGGGGCGCTTTCCCCTCCTAAAGAGCAGGCCCGAATGGCGCCCGCCAGTGCTACCCAATACCCCCGCGCTGGAACCACCGCCGCACGGGGCCCCGTGCAAGAGCAGTAAATCTTTTTTCATCCGTCGGAAATATTTTTGCAATTTGGTAAACTACGTCGTCCACTGTCCATTATACAATACGACGCTGTTTCGGCATTGCCGATGCTCGCTCCTTTACTCACAACTCAAAAATATTATGAAAACCATCCTCCCCCCACTCCTCTTCCTCCTCCCCCTCGTCCTCGCCGCCCAGACCTTCACCCCCCTCACCGACGACCCCATCGCCAACGACAGCACCGCACTGGGCTGCGCCTGGGGCGACATGGACGACGATGGCTTTCCCGACCTAATCACCTCTACCCCCCAACTCTACCGCAACAATGGCGACGGGACCTTTAGCGTATCCTTCCAAAGCGACTTCAACGCAGGGGGAGGCATTAGCGGTACGATCGGAGATTACAACAACGACACCAAGCCCGATTTCTACACCGCTTCCCTCAGTACCGCGGGCAAGCTCTTCCGCAATGACGGTACGGGGAACTTGGAACGCGTCCTTAGCGAACCCTTCAATTCCGATAGCTCGGACTTCCAATCCGCCAGCTGGGTGGACCTCGAAAACGATGGACGGCTCGACCTCTACGTCACGGCCGGTGGCAACGTCGGCTTCCGGGACAATTACCTCTACCGCAACAATATGGATGGCACCTTTAGCCGCGATTCGACCAGCCTGATCGCTCAGGACAGTAGCGGGACCACCCACTGCGCCTGGGGCGACTTCGACAACGACGGCTTTGCCGACCTCTACCTCGCCAATAACTTTCCCAGTACCGACAGCCTCGCCAATTACTGCTACCAAAACAACGGCGATGGCACCTTCCGCCGCATCACCGACGGCCCCATCGTCACGGACCAGTTCAGCTCCTTCGGCGCCAGTTGGGGCGATTACGACAACGATGGTGACCTGGACCTCTTCGTCACCAATGTCGGTACGGGCCAACTCTACCAAAATAACGGCGACGGCACCTTCACCGCCATCCGCAACCGCCCCATCAACGGTGATACCCGACTGTCGATCGGTAGCGCCTGGGCGGATTACGACAACGATGGCGATCTGGACCTGATCGTCTCCCGGCTGGGAACGGGCAATTCGCTTTTTGACAACCAGGGCGACGGCACCTTCGTCGAAGTGATCGGTGAGCCCTTTACTCTCCACGAAGGCTTTGGCTGTACCTGGGCCGACTGGGACCGAGATGGCGACCTGGACCTGTTCTTCGCCCGCGCCGATGGTGGTCGCCACCGTCCTTACACCAACCGGGGCAACAACAACAATTGGATCAGCATCCGGGCCTTGGGCACGCTATCGAATACGATGGGTATCGGCGCCCGCATCGAGCTCGTCGCAACCATCAACGGTCAGAGCGTCCGACAAATTCGGGAAATCAGTGGCCAGACTGGAGCGCTGGGACAAAGCGAGCCCCGCGCTCATTTTGGACTGGGCGACGCCACCAGCCTCGATACGCTCCTCATCCGCTGGCCCACGGGCGCCGTACAGCAAGAGATCGATGTGGCGATCAATCAACACCTCACAATAGTAGAAGACTTCGGTAGTGCCGTCACGGAAAATCCGCCAAGTAGTGCGGTCACTCGGTTCGCCATTTTCCCCAATCCGGTAGATGCCGCGGCGACCCTCCAGTTTGACCTGCAGCGGCCAGCCCAAATCGCCATCCAGTTCACGGATGCTACGGGTCGGACGGTCCACATCCTGGGGGCGAGTACCTACGCGGCGGGGCAGCACCGGGTGGCCTGGCCGGGGGAAGCCTTGGCCAGCGGTTGGTACCACTGCCGCCTGGTGGTGGATGGACAAACGATTTTGTTGCGACGGGTGGTCGTCCCCTAAGCCCGGCCCGTGGATTTACCAGCGCAGTACACCCAGCAATACCAGTGGCGCGATTGGCCCAGGGCCTACGCGGTTCTCCCGAACCTCAACGGCAAACGGGTCCTGGACCTCGGTTGTGCCATCGGCGACCAGTCGCGGGATTTTGCGGAGCAGGGGGCTTGGGTGACCGGGATGGATCAAAACCCCGACCTATTGGCCATCGCCCGTCGCCGAGCCATCCCCCGAGCTCGCTTTATCCAGGGGGATTTGTCCCAGCTTGGCGGCTTGCAAAAGGCTTCCTTCGACCTGATCTGGTCCAGTTTTACGCTGGCCTACCTTACCGATCAAGCGGCGCACATCGCGGATTGGCAGCACTACCTCAAGCCGGGGGGCTACCTCTGTCTGATCGAAGTAGCGGACCTGCTCGCCCACGCACCCTTGCCCGAGCACTGGCGTGCCGAGGTGCTGGTTTTTTACCGGAGGGCCGGGGCCGCAAAGCGGTACGATTTTATGGCGGGGGAGCACTTGGGGGAAAGTGTCAACGCAAGTGGGCTACGCCTCCGACATCAGCAGACCCTCCCCGATCGGGAGCTGGCTTTTGATGGGGCCGCCCCGGCAGCGGTCTACGAAGCTTGGCGCCTTCGCCTGGCGCGGATGCCCGCCCTGGTCAAAGACCTGGGCACTGCTTTTGTCGAGGATTTCCTGGCCACCCTCCGGGCCCCCACTCACCGTTCCGACTCTCGGGTCCATCTGGTGCTGGCGCAGCGGTAAAGGGCTGATTGGATGGGGGCTTTTACCGTTTTCGATGCCCCTGCCGAGAGAGGGCTCAATAATGAGAGCGTTGAAAGGAATTTCGGGATAGGTAGTATTTCACCCACTGGGTGGGAGCCCACCCTCAAGGTGCAGCCGTTCACCGCCCTCCTTTGCGCAAACCGTACCGAGGTACAGCTCCGCTACCCAGACCCGGAATTCCTCACTCCGGTCGGTTTTAACTACGAAGTATTTCCTCCGTCTAGAATGAGGAATTACCCCACATAGACGCTTTTTCTGGAAAATTCCATAAAAACAATTGGGTATAATTTTAATTTATCGGTTGTAACCCCCGAAAAATAAAGGAAAAATTTCTGAAAAAAAGTTG
>CALCCH010000290.1 GCA_937899855.1 uncultured Saprospirales bacterium
CTTAATGTCTTTGCCGGCACAGGGAATTTTACATCCTCCCCCCTCTCCGACTTTGATGGTCATCCAATCGTTGAATTTTTCGTTGCCGATTTGTAAAAGACGGGCCTTGAGCTGGGCAAAGTCTTTATCGCTAATGGCATTATCCGAGCCTTTTTGCTGGCTGAACTCAATTTCCATCAAGGAAGTAATCGTACAGGCCTCCGTATCGTATTCCAATAGGGGGACCCGGCTCCACCCTCCCTCGGCCGTCCGCCGGACCCGCTCCCGAATCAGGTTGCCCTCGCGTTCTTGAGTACCGGGTACTTCGTGCCCCAGTTGCTGGGGATAGGGCTCAAACTCTTCCCGCTGAATCAAGGGTCGCAGCGACGGATGCGCCGTACGCAACCTAGGCCGCATCGGTGGATCGGGTCTGGCCTTGGCCCGGACCCAGCTCGCCTCCTCCCCCATCTCCGGTGCTTCCTCCGGTCTTGCTTCGTCCGGGGAAGAGACCGCCTGGCGTTGAACGACCGGTTTGGGGACGCGCTTCGAGGCGAGCGACGGTTCTTGATCCACCCCGCCTCCCTTGGCATCCCAAAGCGAACGCCGGATGGAGCGGGAGGATAGTGAAAGGGGAACGCTCAGCATAAACCGGTATATTTACGGAGCCGAGCCACTTACTTCCCGCCGTAGCCCTGCTGAACCACGTGGGTCAGTTCGTGCGCCAGCAGGTGTTGGCCGCCCTTGCTCTCGGGTTGGTACTGCCCGCTGTTGAAGTAAATGTCCGAACCGTTAGTGAAGGCGCGGGCGTTCAGTTCCTGATTCATCTGTACGGCCGACGAATCGGTGTGGACCCGGACCCGAGAAAAATCAGCACCGATGCTTTGTTCCATGCCCTGCTGTACTTCCGGGGACAGGCCCTGACCACCGCCCCGTTGGCCCACCAGTTGCTGCTCCAAGGAGGCACTGGCCGCCGCGGGGCCGTTGCCCTTCATCTGCAGTGATTCCTCTTCCTCTTCCATCCCCCCCATCAGCTGGATAGCGGGCGTTCCCGACTGGAAGGATTTCATCTGGACCTCCTCTTCTTCCTCCATGCCCCCCATCCGTTGGATGGTCAGACCGCCGGTACTCGAAAAGGGATTCATCTGCAATTCCTCGTTCTGGCGCCCCCATCGCAGGCGTCGCGGTGCTCTCTACGTGGATCGGCTACGAGGTCGGCCTCGCGTTCGAAGTGGTCGTTGGCCTGGCCCAGTTGTAACTTGGCCTGGACCGGGGGGCGATTTTGTAAGGGAGCGAATTTCATACGAATCGTGATTTTAGCGATTGGTTAAAGGGTGCGACCGTTTTTACGCAGTTCTTTTTTGATGCCCCGTAAAATGTCCTCCATTCGGATGGTGTGGTCGCCACGCTTGAGTGCCATGAGGGCACAGTATTGGACCACGTTGATGATCGGTCCACCCGCCAGCTCATAGCGTTGGGCAATGCCCGGTAGGTCTACTGCCTCGTCGAGGGTACACTGGGTGGGAAAACCCCGCTGCCACAACTGGCGCCGTTCGCCGGGGCCGGGCATGGGAAAATGGATGATCGACTGAAAACGACGCAAAAAGGCATCGTCAATATTGTTTTTGAGGTTGGTGGCGAGGATGACCAAGCCGTCGTATTCCTCGATGCGTTGGAGGAGGTAGGAGACCTGCTGGTTGGCGTAGCGATCGTGGGCATCTTTGGTACTGGTCCGTTTGCCAAAGAGGGCATCCCCCTCGTCAAAAAACAGGATCCAGTTTTTGTGCTCGGCTTTGTCAAATACCTTGGCCAGGTTTTTCTCGGTTTCTCCAATGTATTTGGATACCATCTGCGACAGGTCCACGCGGTAGATATCCAGTACCATCTTTTTGGCCAAGAGCATAGCGGTCAGGGTTTTTCCCGTACCGGGGGGCCCGTGGAAGAGGACCTTGTAGCCGGGTTTGAGGACGCGCTTCATGCCCCAGTCGTCCAGTAGGGTTTCCTTGTGAGCCAGCCAGGTTTCGATCTCGTCGATTTGGGTGCGCGTGGCCGGTTCGAGGACCAGGTCCGGCCATTCCAGGGGGGTACTGATGTAGCGGGCGGGAAAATCGGAGCCAAAGTTGGGTTTGCTCCACACGCCACGGGTGATCAGGTCGAGTAGGTCGGGGGAGATGAGCAATTGACCGTTGAGTTGGGGTTCGCCGCGGGCGGGTTCGGCCAGCCAGAGGCTTTTACTGCGTACGAAAAAATGGTCGCGGTCAAAACAGCGCAGCAGGGCAAACCGCCGTTCGAGGTCGTCGCCGGCCAGGACGAACATCACGGTTTCGCCGGTGGGTAAAAAACCCGCGTGGTCCTGACCAATTTTTCCTCCAAACTCGGTAAAGATGCGCTGCGTGGCGCTGTTTTTTTGGATAAAGACGTCGAGCAATTCGGGTTTGATGTGGGGAATGGCGGCGAGGATCAGGAGGAAGCGTTCGGCAAAGCCCAGTGTATTGTCGCGTACAAAGTGGGCGTAACGCGAGTTGCTGTGACTCAGGTCGGGGGGTGGAATGTCGAGTACATCCGCGTAGTCGGTTTCCTGCTGGGCATTGAGTGCCGAACGCACCCGTAGGATGTCGCGTAGCCATTCGATTTCGCCCTGCAGATCGCGGGCGTTGGATAGAATATGATTTTGCTTCCCTACCATTTGACGTTGAGGATATAGTCGTTCCAGGGTAATTTGATCACCGACAGGGGCCAGGGCAAACGGTCCAGTAAAATGTCCAGTCCCGTTCTTTCTACCTGTAGCAGCCAGCCGCTTTGCTCCGTGGTCAGTAGGCCGCTGCGCAGGATAAAACCGCCCCGCAAGCTGGCCACCGAACTTTTCTTGAGCACTTTCCAGTTGCGAATCACCACCTCCAGTAGGTGTTCGCATTCTTCCCGCTCCGTCTCCGTCAAATCCAGTTGGAGGGGCACAAAGTCTTCTACCGCCAAGCCGCAAAGCAACTTGGCCACCACCCAAGCGGGCTCCTCCGCCGGCTCGTCGCCCCGGGCCAAATAATGGAGCAGGTGTACCCCCTTTTCCCGAGCCGCCCGATCGACAAACTGCCCGTCTGCCACCAAGCCCAGCTCCCGAAAGAACAGCTGAAGGTAGGGCCACAACAAAACCAGTCCCACCTGATCGACGACCAACCCCTCTTCGGTGGGCCGTGGGGAAAGGCTGGGCACGGCTGGGGAGCTGCGCAGCTGTTGAGCTGCGCGGCCGCTGGTAGCAGCGCGATCGGAAAGTCCCAGCGCTTGCTTAACGGCCGACTGAAAAGCAACCCACCGTTTGATCTTTTCCATCCGGGCCGCTGGAGTCGCCAAGACCCGGAGCAGTTTTTCCGTCCGCTGTACCTGACCGGTCCCTTGGTATTCCAGCAAGGTCTCGGCCAGTTCGGTTTCGAAGGCTTCGCGTTGCGGGGTGGACCAGGGCGTGGCCACCCAGTAGGTACGGAGAATTTGTCGTAGCCGGCGCCAGGTGTCTTGGATCGCCGGACCAGCGGAAGACTGTGGGCTGGATACCGCCGGTGGCCCCGCAAGGGGGGCGGACGGGGCTGTTGGGACGACTCCTCCCCCATTTTCATCCATCCGATCCAACAGCCGACGCCAGGGCAAAGTAGCCAGCAAGCGACGGCGAACCGCACGCGAGCCGCACGCTTGGGCCATAAAAGTCCAAATCCGACTGGGCGTCTCTTGCAGGACCTTTTCTACCAGTTGCTGGACCGATCGCTGTTCGGTGGGCAACCACCAGGGCAAAACGCCATTTTGCCAGTAAAAGCAAAGGGCCGTGGCCCAATCGCGAGCCAGAGTGGAGTGGGTCGAGGAAGAAGCTGGAGGAATCACCTTTCCCCAGCTTAGGCTATCGGGCGCCCGGCCCTCCCGGGCCCGATGGACCGTTTCGGCCAGTTGATCGGCCAACAAGCTCCGAACCCGCTGGCTAATTTGCGACTCCAGGTTGACCTCGCTCAGGCTACCCAGTTCCAGCTCCAGTCGGTCGATGCACAGCAGGACATCCGGTGGTACCCGAGCCGACAGTTCCCGATCCAGGATGCGGGGCAGCTCCTGACGGACCCACTGGGATATCCGGTCGGGAATCCGTTGGGCCGCCGATGCGTCCGCGACGCTGATTTCGACGATCTGCCGTTTGACGATGTGGCTCGGGGAGCGCTGCATAAGCCTCGGTTATTTCAATATTAAATGATCGTCGACGTCTTGGAGGTAATCAGTCGTGGCCTTCTGCTTACGTTCCGTCCGCCAGGCGCTGACGGTGGTCTTGAATTTCACCCGGGAGCTGTTGTTGTAGGCCACGCCCGTTTCTTTAAGCGTATCGTTGATTCCCGCCCGATTGGTACTGGAGTGGAGCAGCGCGGCCCGATCGAGGTAGGCCAGGGTCAAGGCTTTGAGTCCCGCTTTTTGCTCGCTGATGCGCCCCTTATCTCCGTTTAAGTTCTCGACCAGGATATCGCGTTCACGGCTAAACTCCGCATTGAGGTCGCTGGCCGTAAGGGAGAAATCCGTAGTGATGATATTGACGGTATCCGAGGTGCTCTGCAGGATCGGATCGGGACCTTGCCCCGTCCCGACCAACTTGATGGTATCGGCACGGTAGGTTTCAAAGTTGTTTTGGTAAAAAATATCTACGATTTGGCCCTCCTCCGAAACGCGCTCCAAGCCCAGGCGTTCAAAAAAGATGTCCGGGATCACGTTTAAAAAGGGGAATAATTGGAAATCGATATTAGTAGCGTTGGCCGTAAAGGTACGGATGACGGCGGCGGGTGGCAAATAGCCCACGGGAGGACTTACCGTGATGGCTTGTTCGCCAACGGGTACGTTTTCAAAACGGTAGCGGCCGTCCAGGTCCGTCACCGCACCCAAGTTCAATTCTTCAATCAGTACCTGTACTCCAATCATGGGGCTGCGCTCGTTGTTCTCCAAGGTATACACCTCCCCCCCAATCGTCACCATCCGTTGCTCTTCGATATCGATGACCAGGATGAAGATGCTGATGGTAGAAGCGTCGACTACTTCATCCCGCGCTCGATCGTAGATTTCGTAGCCCATCTCGTCAACCAGCAGGAGGCGGTTCACAATCTGGCTCTCGATCTTTACGGCGGTGGGATCGACGGTATAGCGCAACATCTGTTTGTTCAACAGTGGATTGGGTTCGTAGGGAGCGTTGTAAAAACTGGCGCTGCCCAGCTTGGGATCCGCCGTGATGCGCACTTCGTAGATGCTGGGATCGTAGAGGTTGTTGAGGACCTGCATTTCCAAATCGACGTACTCGTAATCCTCCGGGAATTGGGGGTTGATGGGTTCGCCATTGGGGTCGGTCTCCGGGAGATCGGGCCGGCGGCGGAAGGTGACGACTCCGCACTGGGGACTCGCCAGGGGGTCGAGGGAGACGACGTCGGGAGGCAAATCGGCACAATCGTCACAGCAGATATAAGGCAGGGAGAAATCGCCAATCACCCGACCGTCGAGCAGTTCGGCCAAACGGTTGATCTCGGCTTGCTCCTCGGGGGTAGTCTCGGGGCTGACCCGAAGCCGGCGGATCTGGCCTTCCAAGCGGGCGATTACTTCAACTGCCGCCTGCCGCTCCGTTTCGACCGCCTCCATCGTTCCGCTAGTACTGGTTGGAGGTTGCTCCTTATTGCCGGTAGTCGCGGTCATTTTTTTAAGTTTACTCAAGTCCCGCATCATCTCTTCCAGCATTTCCCTTTGCTGATCTAGGGCCGGTTGCTCCGCGTCCAGCGTAAAGTCACCGGCCGCGGCGGGGCTACCCGTATCCTCGGGCGCATCGAACTCGTGGGGCAGTTGGTAGAGTAGGAAAAAGGTTCCCCCGGGGACGACTCCAGCCTGGTGTTCGAGGCCGGGATGCAGCCGTTTTTTAACGGCAAACTGTTGCATTTGTACGGCGCGTTCGATCCGCGTATTGAGCGTATCCACCAGTAGCCGAATATTGATGTAGGGATGAATGGCGACGGCTTGCAGAATGCGGTGAATCAGGCAAAGGATGTAGTTGGTAATCCAAGCCACCAGTGCGTTGGTAAAAATCGAGGACTTGTCCGCCCGCAATTTCATGTTGTCGATGTTGACTTGGAGGATGCACTTGTAGGCCGCCAGCCAAGGACTCAGGTCCGTCATTTGCTTGATGTCCTCATTCGTAGCCGCAATCAGACGTGCCAGACAGTCGTTGAGCTGGCCGATCAAATCCAGGTCGTCGTTGGTGGAGGAGCTGACGAAACGACTGGACCGGCTGTTCTTACTGCGCGTGCCGATATCATCCAGATCATCCAGATAATTGATGAGTCGTAGGGCAACCTCAAAGGCGGCCTCCTCCGTTCCACTCGCCGCGGCCTCAATCCCACTGGCCTTAGAACTCATCCGGGGGCTGGTCATGCTGCGTACGATGCTTTTGAGTTTGCCACCGGTTGGATCATTGGGGTTGGTATCTGCCGACTCGGGAGCACCTTGGAAGGGTTTTTGAATGGCCACGGCGTAAGCCGAAGCGTTGAGGACCAGGTCTTGCGATCGGTAGGTAAAACGCACGATGTTGTTGAGGAAGAAGAGTAGCTTGTGCCGCCAGATGGCGTAATTGGGCTGTAAGTCGCGACACAGGCACGCCGCCAATTGAACCCGAAACCTCGGATCGGTAGTATCTCCCAGGTACAGGGGTTTGACTTCAAAATCGAGGTTGTAGATGTCACGGTATTTGTCAACTCGGGCCAGGGCTTCCCTTATGTCTTTTCCCAAATGCCCTTCAATCCGGTAAAAATCGTAAGGGTCCAGATCGTACATCAGGGGAGCGGCTTGGGGGCCGATCGGTTGATCTTCCATGGTGTTGCGCTCGTAGGACAGGACGCTCAGGTCGCCATTCGCTTGCCCATAAAAATCGTACTCGCGGCAGGACTCGTAGTTCCAGACGCTTTCCAAATTTTTTCCCTCCACAATCTGGCTGGAGCGATCCAGCTGATAGTAGAAAGGAATACTGCGCTGCCCCAGGGGGCCTTTCTTTTCACAACTTGGGGTGATGGCCTGTTTGTCGCCAAATTCAAAGCTATTCAGCTCAAACATCTCCAGCTGCAACACCAAGCGTTGGTGCAGACTGCGCGCCCGCTCCAGCTCCGAACGGTACTGGTTGTAGATCGGGGCCTGAAGAAACTCCTGCCGAAAATCGTTTCCGTAATTGTCGTAGCTAAAGTCCGAATTGGGATTGGCCACGCCGAGGAAGAGGTGCTTGGGAAAAGCGCCCATGTCGGGACAGCAGACCGCAAACAGGTCGCAGATGACCGTCCTAAATTCGTGGTAGGTTTTGAGTAGGTCCTGAATGAAGTCGTAAAAATTCTGAATGCCCAGGTAAGGAATGCCGTCTTGCTCGGCGCCCTCCAGGTAGGCTTTCAAACGGACTTGTTGCTGCACCAGTACGGGATGTTCGAAGGGATTATCCGCGTACAGATCGCCGAGTAGCGGTAGGCAGTCCCAGTAGGTTTGGGGAGCCAAAGTAAGGATTTGAGAGAAAGTACCCCCCAGAGCGTTGCGGTAGTGCTCGGAAAAATCCCGGTAAAAAAAGCTATGATCTCTCCGGGGATCAAAAATTACCCGGGGCAGGGAGATGGTTGGTAAGTTGTACGTTTTATCCACCAAATCCTCCGAGGCAGTCGTCGACTGAATGCGAAAGGCGGCCTCCCGGCTGACGGCCAGCTTGCGGACGTTGAGGATGCGATCGACGCCCAGTTGGTCACAGCTCTTGCCCAGGCAGGACTTGAGGTCGTTGTCGAAGCATTCGACGTAAAGAAGAATGACCTTATCGTCCAGAAAATCCTTGTTGATGGCCTGGACCTCATCCGCCGCATCCACCTCAGCCTGGTCGGTGAGCAATTCGAACAGTTCGAGGTCTCCGGCCTGATCAAAGGGAGGATACTCAATCGAATCGGGCCGGGTGTAAGGCCGGTAGCGCGTCAGGATACAATCGTCCCCCACCGTCACCAAAAAACCCTCCGAGGTCACCCCGACCCCCTTGGTAATCTGGAGCGTTTCCGCCTCTACATCGCAAACCAGTTCGAGCCCGCAGACGATGCCCATCCCAATGAGTTTGACCCGGGTCAGGCGATTTTGTTGATCCAGATAAGTAGCCAGGTTGTTGAGCTGGGTATGGGTGAGCACTTGATTGGGCTCAAAGATCGGATAGTTCTTGACAATGGTCGTCATATTGATAAATTTTTAGAAAGTCCCAAGGAGAGAGTTATTTAATACGATCGCGCCTTCCAGGTCGCCGTCGTCCTCGGCACAATCGTGGAGGGTACCGACGGGATAAACATTGCGCAGATCACTCAGGATGTCAATCAAGTCGCCCAGGGCTTGGGCCAGCGGGGCTTCCCGCCGCTCCTTTTTGGCCACCTGAACCAACCAGGCTTTATAGCGTGTTTCCAGCAGCTCCATTTGCTCGCAATCGATCCAACAGATGTTGAGCAGCAGATGCGCGGGCGCTTCGGTACGAATGGTTTTTTCGATAAATTTCCGCAGGTCGAGATTGGGGAAGCGGCCGGCCCAGTAGGGCAAGACCACCGTCACGATACAGGAATAGGGGGCGGTCTGCTGGCAAGTTTGACAGTCCTGATCAAGGTGAATGGGTAGGAGCGGATCGCTTAGTTCGCCCAAATATTCATGGAGAAAAAGCAAGCGGTTCGCCCCGCTTTCCCGGATGCTTTCCACCCGGTACTGGCGATCGTTGCGCGCTTCACTGGAGCCCAAAATTTCCACCACACTCCCCGCCGCAATCGCCGAAGTCCCCGACTTCTTGATGGTGATGCGCCTGATGTCGGGATTGACCTTTTTGATGGGCGCCGCCGCGGTGTACACCAACTCCCCCATTTCGTAGGGCGGATCGGGCAGCGTAAAGAGCAGGTCCTCGGCGACGGTAAGCATCGTCCGCCGCCGCTCCGCCACCACCTCGGTAACTTCGTAGAAGCCGTCGTTGAGCGAACCTCCCGTAATGCGAATCCGCGTATTCGCCAGATCGCTAGAGATGTTGGCCCCCAACACAATTTCGTTGCGGTCCGCCCGGACCGCCTGAATCGCCAGCCGCCTTTCAAAAAACAAGCCGCCATCTTCATCCAAACCCGCGCCCAGCGTCGTCGGCACCAGGGGCAAAAAGTAGCTCCCCTTGGTCCGGGGCCGCAGGAGGGTGTGCTCGATCAAGTGCATGCCCTCCTTGGCCAGGAATTTTTTCGACATCCAGTCGATCAGCGTCTGTACCGCCCGCTCGTCCAGCCCCCCCGCAATCACAATGCTGTTGGTATCCAGTCCCACTACCTCAAAGCGCTTGGTATAGCTCAGCGAACCATTGTTGATCGCCGCCGCCAAAGGCTGTTGCAGGTGAAGCACCGTATTGGAACCATTCTGCGACAGGGCACGGAGGGTATAAGTCCCCGCGTTTTCCACGGGAGCGTCAATCGTCAAAGTATCCCCCACCCGCAGTCGGTCCCGCAAATCCGCATCGACCTCCACGGAGCGTTCGTCCGGATCGACGGAGAGGATGTTAAAGGTCGCCGTAAATTCCAGCTGCCCGTCAAATACGCTGGTGGTCAAAGTCTGCGCCACCTCAATCCGCACCCGCGGCCCGAGCGCCACCGCATCCACGATATCGTAGGTACCATCGAGCGCCGTCGACTCCCGGACCATGACCTGGGGCAATACCAGGGCCTTGATCTCACTAGCGAGGGCTTCGTTAAAATCTTGGGCTACGCTGGTGCCCGCAATTTCTCCCCGCCGATCGCAGAGTACGAATTGATAGGGAGAAGGATAGGGTTGAAAATTGGGTTGGAACTGGTAATTGCGCCGGTCACCCGCCAGGAGGGCCAATTCGGCCAGAAGGGTTTTGGCGCGCTGGGCACCGAGGGTGGCCACTACCGCTTCCGTAGCTCCGGCCTCGGCCCGACGGATAATACTGCCGGTGAGCAGGGCGCGATCGGGTGTAAATTCAAAAGCCGTATCGTACAGGGTGTAGTCGATGCTAAAGGTGGGCACCTCGGGCGTCATGTCCACCGATACGCTGTACTCGAAGTAGTTTAACAGCGGCATCGACAGGTTCTTTCGGTTGGCCTCGTGGTTGGTGTAAAACTCGCGTTCCATCAAGGTCACCAGGGCGTCGATCGCCACGTCCGCATCGCCACCGAGAGCGGGAGAGGCGTAGTCTTCGCGCTCGCTGGTCGCCAGCAAGGTGGCGCCACAGTAGAAGTCGATGCGAAAACCATCCGCCGTCGCCACGGTGCGGTAATTGTCTCTGCAAACCCCGTTGAGCACCAGCAGCTCCAAGCCGTAACGGGCCTCGGTTTCGTTGGGGTAGCTGGCGCTGCCCCGCAGCAGCGTCGTCAGGGCATCATCGGTCACGCTGATGGTCCAGTCGGAGCCCGTCGTGTCCATCCGAAAGTTGGGGCGAAAGACCAAGTCGTCCAACCGTCGGGGTGCCATACCGGTCAGCAGCGAAGCCCGCTGGACCAGACCAGCGAGGTTGTCGACGTGCCAGAGGTGACAGGGGCTTTGGTAGTTCAGGCCCTTGCCCCGGCCCGCACTCAACTCGGGATAAGCCGCGAGGAACTGGAGTTTGTCTTCCACCAGGTCTTCCGCCGCGCGCGCGCCTTCGGTGCGGTAGAGCAGCAGGGCGTAGTCAGTAAAAGTTTCGGCAAAACGGCCGAGCAAGTGGTCGAGAAATTTGTTGCGGCGCTGGTAGTACAACTGATCGTCCTCCACGATGTGGCGGAGGGATTGGAGGTGACCAGCCGCGTCGACGTACAGGGGCTCGGCATCGGGTACGATGTCTTGTAAGGATTGGGAAAAATAAGTCCGGTCGATTTGGTATTCGCCAAACTGGTTTTGGTCCCCATTCATCGAAAAGAGGTCCTTGACGTGGTGCAGTTGGGATAGGTAGTTGGCCATCAGCTGATCAAAGAAAAGTAGGAAACCTTTGAGCTGATGGGCTTGGGCCAGGCGTTGGTCCCGCGCCTCACCCGTCAGGGAGGACAGGCCGGGGATCCCCGCCGAGCCCACCCCGTAGACTTGGGGCAGGTCCTCCTGCAGGCTGGTGTAGCTTTCCAGGTCTTTGAATTCCCCTTGGGGCACGGGAATATCCACCTCGGGGTAGTAAATCTTTTGCGTCCGGGTTTGGTCGGCGAGGGCTTCCAAATTTTCGGCGACCTTTTCCGCATCGGCCAAAAAGGGCAACTGCCCCTTGTAGTAGGTCAGCACCGAATCTTCCCGGTTGAGGCGGGGAACGTAATTTTGCGCAAAGGCCAGGTCCAAGCACCAGCGTACGCTCTGCGACGGGATGCCCGTGTCGTTGTCCTGCGGGCGATTGGCGATTTGAATGCTCTTTACCGCCACCACGCCTTCGACGTCCATGATGAGCTGGATCAAATCCGAAACGTGGATGACCCGGCGACGTTTGGCCGCTTCCAATTCGGCATCGTCGATAAAGCCGTGTTTGAGGCGGGGTCCTTCAAAAATCTGATCTACGGTAAGACAGAGGGTTTCGTCGACCGTTCCGTAAAACAGGACTTCGTCCCCCGTAAGCTCCCCGCTGGGCAGGTCCTCCTCTACTTCAATATCGAGGGTTTGGGGATCGTTGCGACGCGGACGGACACAGCGAATGGTATACTCCCCCCGCCAAGCTTCAGCACCTTCGATGCTGAGGGTATCCCCGGCATTGAAGGCTTCGGTGAGGGGTCCCTCTACCGACAGACTGCGCTTGTTGGCTCTTGCCTCCGTGATGGGATAACGCGGCGCGTTTTTGCACTTGTTGAGCAATTCCTCGATGGTGTAAAAGTAGACCGTGGGGGAAAGAAAATCGGCGACCGTCTGAAAGATAGCGGCCTCCACCCGGTTAATGTCCGCCTCGGGCGTCAGCTCCAAGTCGGTACACAGAATGATCTCCTCCACCTTGAGGGCGGAAAAGCGGTAAAAGTCATCGCAGAGGTTGCGATTGGCGTGGAGCGTAGCTTTGACCTCCTCAATGATGTCAAACACCCGCCGGACCCGCTCGACGTACTTGGCGATCAAGCCGTTGCCGGGGTGGTAAATAAAATTGTTCAACTGATTGACCACCGCCGCCAGCCCGTCGATGTCACTCGTTCCACCCGAAGTGGTCTGGCTACCGCTCAGGGCCACTTCAAATTTATCGGTCAGGATATGTTCCAGGGTAAAACCATCCGGTGCATTGATCTTGACCATGACGCTTTTGATCTTGCGCTGGACACTGGCCACGTCCTCCCAATCCACCTCGCTTTCGTCCCAGCGGGGGAACTCGATTTTGACGTAAATTTTCAAGCCCACCAACTGCGGTTCGGGGGCGTGTTCGTAGAGCACGAAGGTGCCATCGTAGGTCGTGGCGTTGAGGTCGCCGTACCAATCGTTTTCGTCAAACTCCAGCAAGACGTCATAAAGGGTTTTGACGTAGTAGGGCGAAGGAGACTGGGGCAAGGGGTCGAGGCTCAGTACGCTGTTTTTCTCATCGACGTAGATGGGCTGCTCCGCCTCCTGGCTACAGTAAATCCAGGCGTTCTTGACCCCGGAGCGAACGGTTTCGGTGGCCCCACCGGGAAAGACCTTTGCTTCCACCAATTCCACATCCATCAACAGCTTGCGGTAATCGTTGAGGGTGAGGGGGCAGGTGGGTAAAATTTGCCGGGCGGTGTAAAAGTTCTTGATGTCGTAAGCCGTGGGATCGTCGACGCTCTGGGCGAGAATATCCTTGATGTCGTAGTTGACGCGGTAGCCCAAGTCGGTCAGCACGTAGCTGAACACCTCCAGCATCGTGATGCCCGGATCGTGCGAATTGTAATCGGTCCACAGCTGGCCCGCCAATTCCTGGATTTTTTCCAAACCCAAGAGCCGCAAGGCTTCGTAGTCCATGCTGCGCAGCGCGGGGGGAAATTTTGATAGGCTTACGGCACCGTCCATGATGTTCTGATTTATAAAAGTTCGATTCCTTTGGTTTAAAATAAACTGGGTCTCTTGCCTCTCGTCCGTTTGAGCATGGGTAGACTCGCGAGCAGCTCCTCCTCCACCGCCTCGCTCTCCACTTCCCCAACGGGTTCGATGACCTCCGGGCCGCTGCCACAAGCGCAGTCGTCGGTCGACGCAATGACTGCCGTGGGCAACACGACATTGTCCTCACAATCACAATCATCCGCAGCCCCCAGCGGGATCACGTCGATCACGTGGTGGTCCGCCGAACCCAAAATGGAAATGCCCGCCGTAGCGATCGCCTCGTCCACATCCTCGGTCGGGCTGACCTCGGAGCCGAGTACCGGCGGTACAAAGTGGTACATATGAAAACAAGTCACGTAGTCGACATAGGTGCGCTCCTCCACGAAATTGAGGATCATCGACTTGTGGATGCGTCCACCAAAGGCGATGTCGTCGGAGCAGTCAAAAGCCCAGGGGGCGAGAAATTCGGTAATCTCTTTGTCGAGCAGTTTGGAGTAAAAACCCGTATCCTCATAACCCGCCGCAAAACGCACCTTAAAAGCCACCTTTACCTCTTCGTAAATCGGATTTTTGACGTGTAGCTGGATACAGGGCGGCGCTAGGCTTTGTAGGGTACTCAAAATCTCATCCAGGATGGACAAGCTTACCTTGGGGCGGAGGGGGTCCACGGCATTTTTATTGCGAACGTCGGGTACCGCGATCAGGGTGACGTGCCCCGGCGCCATCTCGGAATAGGCACTCAACTGCGTACCCACCCGGCAAGCTTCGTCGACGTCGTAACAAGTATGGTTGAGGCACTTGGCCTTGTACACCGAGGGAAAGTTTTGCAGCACCAGGCGTTCGTAATCCCAAATGGTAATCGCCCGGTTTTTATGACGCAGCCGCTCGCTCACCCGCAGGTAAAAATCAGCGCGGTCTTCCCGAACCCGCCCGCCAAAGGAAGCGTAGGGCTGTTCGATCTTACTCACCTTAGAATCGCTGCGGAGGAGCTTGCTGATCGTTTCCGCCGCCAGGGGCTCCCGTAGGAATTCGGGATCGTTATCTTGGTTTTTAAAGCGGGCGGCAACGGCCTGGGCCCGCACGTCAATCAAGCGACAGCTGGCATCCGAGTCCTCCCGGACCTGCGCCCGAATCCAGTGCTGCCCAGCGGGAAGCCAGGTATTATCGGCACTCATCTCGGCGGGCATATTGAAGCGGATGATGCCCGAAGTGAGAAGGCCCTTGGTGGCGTCGCTGAGAATGTTCTGGGTGCTCCCCACGTTGAAGGGCAGCCACTCGTTGTCGGCCAGGTAGGACCACTCCACCGGCTGCGTCGCCTTATCGGGGTTGGCACTGCCTTCGGCAACTTGAAACAGCAAGGAAAGCGTCTGGGGCGTTTGTAAGCCGGTAATCCCCAGGTAGAGCATCCCTTCGGCTTCGAAGCTGGGTAGTAGGGTCAGGCCGCTCTGACGGCGGTCGACCTCCCGGAGGCCAAAGGTACCGAGCTGGAAATACTGATCGGTGGGGTCGGAGTTGGCATTGCCAAAGCTCAGGGTTTCGGTGGCGGTATATTCCAGGGCAAATTCTTCGAGCGTGGGCGTATAGGGTTCGTTGGGCAGCTCGGGAGGGTCACCGGTGGTGTGTTTGGACAGGGCAATGGCCTGCTTGGCGTAGGCATTGGAAAAAGCACGGTGACCAAAGTCGCGCAGGCTCAGGGTGAGGCGTAAAAAGCCGCGTTGGCTCTGGCGGTTGAATTCGGTAAAGCGCGGCAAATCCGGGGCGCGGTCGAGCAGGGGCTGGGGGTTGGCTCCCGTAGTGCTTACGCGGGGACGCAGCACCGATTCCAGGCCCTCGTTGGGCAGGGTGGCGGCACCGATGATCCCAACGCCATTCTCGTCGCGCAGGATGCGGTAGCGGTTGGCCTCCGAAATCCCCCGATCCAGGGGGACCCAGGCCTGCTTATCGAGAAAATTGAGTCGGGCCCGAACGTAGGTATTGTCCGTATTGAAGCTGCCGTAATTGGCGTAGTACCCCGCAAAGGTCACCCCACCGGGCAGGCCATTCCACTTGTAGTACAGGGCCAGGCTGTCGATCCGTTTTTGAAAAACTTCCCAACTGCCCACGTAGAAGTGACTGCCGCGAACCGGGCGGTTGCCAAAGGGTTGGAAGGGCTTGCTACCGTCCAAGATGCCCTGGTCACTTTGTAGGATCAGGTCGCTGACGCGGGCCTGGACTTGGAGGTCGATGCTGCTCAGTACTTGTTGGTGCAGCAGTTGTAGGGCGTAGGGAGCCCCCGCTTTTTCCGTGTTGAGCTCTACTTTGAGCACGGGCCAGGCCGTCGGATAGGCTTCGCCCAGCACCTCGGCGTGGTAGCCCACCACGGCGGGCGCTTCGGCCCGGAGCCGTACGCGAAGCGTTTGTACACCGTTTACCACATCGTAAATCGGTACCGCTCCGGTCAGTGGATTTTCGATCTCCGCTTCGATCCATTCCTCTTCCCCACTCAGGTACACCCGGAAGGAGTCTTCCGCCAGGTTGAGGTTGAGACCGGCATTGGCGTAGTTGATGGTGAGGGTGATGGCGCGTTCGCCTTCGGCGAGAAACAATTGGGGGGAGGCAATGGCAAAACCCACCCGAGCCGCCGGGCGATCCCCGACGATGGTACCGGGAGCGGGCTGGCTAAACAGCGGGGCGCCAAAGGTACGCCAGCTTTTTTCTTCGGTTTCGATCTCGGCTCCCTGCCCGTCGGCCGAATTGGCCTGGGGGGAAGCGTAGACGCGAAAGTTATTGTTGGGATTGGGGCTCGCGTTGAGGTAGGCATTGTTGATGTTGGCAAAGACAGCCTTGATGCTGGTGAGCTCCGCCTGATTGACCACCGTATCCTCCGCTACCGAATAGCGGACCGCCCGCCCCAGATCGTCCTTACCCGCCTGGAGCAAGGTACCCTTTTTGCTCAGGTGCGCATCGGCCTGTTTGGCAAGTTTAAAAATCAGGGCCACCTGATCGGCGGCGGCGGGTTTTTCGGAAAATTGCAGGACCTCGCGGTAGTAAAAATCCAGGTGGCGTTCGGTAATGGTATTGAGGTCTTCCTGGGCGATTCGAAAAAGGTAGAGAAAACCAAAGAAAAGCGCCAGATGCGGAGTTGTTTGCTGTTCGGCACGCAGGCTTTCCAGCAGTTCCTCCAGGGAAAAATTGGCCCAGGCCTGCCGGTCGTAAGCATCGTGGACAAAGCGGAAAAAATCTTCCCAACCATTGTCCGTAGCCGCCTGGTGCTGGGCATCGTAGTATTGCACCTCCGCCGAAAACTTCTGGGCAAAAGCCGCCAGGTCGTCCATGCTCCGCTCGTCCACGGCCACGTAGCTGGGCAGGAGCGTACGGAGCAGGCGCTGGCTCTGGCTGGTGCCATCTCGTCGTAGGGGATTGCGGGTGTGGCAGTTGTCACTCATGGTTTGGCATTGGTTCCTTCGTTCAGATAAAATGGATAAACCAGATTGTAACGGGTATTGGTGGAGATGACGGTGTAGTCAATCGACAGTTCGAGAAAGCCCGCGAAGGGATCCTGGTTGGGGGTGACCTGATCCACAAAAACCCGGGGTTCGTGGACGAGGATGGCGCGTTTGACTTCTTCACTGACCAGGGTACCGACGTTGAGGTCGAGGGGCTCAAAGAGCAGGTCGTAAACGGTGGTCCCGTAGCTGGGGCGCATCACCCGTTCGCCACGCAGGGTCGACAGGAGGATCAACAGGCTCTCGCGAATGTCCTGCTCGTACTGGGACAGCTTGGTGCCCCGGTGCGCGCGGTTGAACTCGGGGGGAAATTTCCAACCCCGACCGAGAAAGGCCTTGTTGTCGAGTAAATTATTTTGTCGTGCCATGATTCTTTTTTAAAATTTACCAAAGCTTAACCGATCATCACGGTGGGTTCGCCCAGAGCCGCCCCGGCTCCACAGCCACACACGTCCCCCACCCGAATGGCGGGCTTGCCCCCAATCAATACCGTAGTACTCCCCACCGCAAAGGGCGTGGGCGGATGCGGCACCGCCGGCGGCGGCGGCGTAACGCAAACGTGCTGATCACCCGCAACGATGGCGGGCATGCCCCCAATCAAAACGGTGGGCACCCCGGGACCAACGATGGTACCACCGTGGGTGCTGACGTCGCCGAGTTTTACTGCTGCTGGCATGTGTTGTAAGTTTTGTAATGGTCTAATTAATTTGTACCAAAGAACCCTTGACCGTAGTGGTTCCACTCGAACTCACCTCCAACCCCGCGCTGCCCTCGGCCCGGTAAGAGGCCTGCGCACTGCTCTCGATGTTGTTCCCCTCCATACGGATGTCGCCAGCCGCCTTGAGGACGATGTCCTTGGTACTGTCCAGGGTAATGCCATCGGCACTGAGTACGATGGAATTCCCGTGCTGGTCCTTCAGACTGATGCTTTCCTCCTCTTCCGAGAGGACGATGCTGTTGTCCCCCGGCGTGTGGATGCCCACGATTTTTTGCTCGTCGTTGAATACCAACTTGAGGCCCTCGCGACTGACGTAGCCCTTTTCGCTGTTTTCTTCCGAAGGCTCAAAGGGCGGAGGATTTTTACTGCTGTGCAAGGCCCCCAAAATGATGGGATCACGCGGGTCGTCGTTGATAAAACCCAGGATCACCTCGTCGTCGATTTCGGGACGGAAAAAGGTTCCCCGACCGTCCCCCGCATCCAGACAGCCAATCCGAGCCCAGACCCCCTCGTCTCCTTCGTCGACGATCGGCAAGCGAACGCGGACCCGTTGTTCCTGCTCCGGGTCGTCGACCAGGGCCGTCACGACTCCGATCTGCAGACCGGAAACGGCGGGCAATAAGGCGGCGGCGGGCTCATCCATCACGTCGTCGTAGGCTTCGATGCCCCAGTCGGCCTTGAGGCCAATCAGGAGGTCGGTATACCAGGTGGAGCCGCCACCGTACACTTGGTTGACCCCCGTGACGTAGGCCGTTCCGTTAAAGCGTTCGCCGAGTCCGGCGATGGTGACGGTGGCCCCGGGGCGAATCGTGGCGTTGCCGTAGATGCGCAGCCGCCCCCTGATTTTGGACAGTCGACTGCGCAGCAAACGGGCGTTGGCCCAGCTTTGTAGTTCTTCGTTTTGGAACCGGCCACTGTGTTGCAGGGGCAGTTCTTCCAGGCCCGCCACGGCGGCGAGTTCGTCGCTGCTGATATTGCCCTGCTCGCCAAAGGCGGGTTCGTTCGAGCTGGTCTCGATGATGGCCTGCTCGGCCAAATCCCAGGCCTTGGTGATGACGCTGGAAAACTGTTGGCGCGCATCCATCTCCAAGTCAAATTCGAGGACGTTTTGACCAAAGCTTAGGTTGAGGCTGGGCGCTTCGGCAAAATTGGGTGCCGCCACGTTGACCGCTCCATCATCCACCAATACCAACCTCCCGTTGGCCTCGGCGCGGGCCAGTAAGAAATCCCAGTTGGAACAATAGAACTGCACCATTTCACCGTGAACGACAGTAGTGGCCTCCACCGTAGGGCTTAGTCCACTGTCGCTGATCACCTCGGTCATCACATCGCTATCTGTCACTTCACTAAAGTATTTGCTCTTCCGACCGATGGCCATTCTAAAAGCTTCGTCCTTGAGCTCGATGGTGAGCAGGGAGGACGCTTGGTGCTGGCTTTTCAATCCCTGTTTGACGACGATTCCCTTGAAGACGGTTTCGTCTTCTCCCCGGTAGCCCATTTGGATTTCCACTTCGGCGCCGGGCGCCAAATCGGGTCCGTTGCTGGTGGCG
>CALCCH010000291.1 GCA_937899855.1 uncultured Saprospirales bacterium
AGTACCTGCTTTACGTCTTGGTTTGGCTACCTCCCGGGAAAAACATCAACCGACCGGTTCCCGCTCAAGATAGCCTGATTTCGAAAGTGGCGTACCGGGTTGTTACCGATACCACTCAGAATGACGCCCATTATTTTCAGCAATTGCATCGCATCCCCAACGACCGCGACCCCCAGAGTGGTGGAACCGTTGACGTAACCGTGCAGTACGGCGGACCGGAAGATAAATTACGGGGCTTTCTCGATTTTCTGGACATCGACGAATCGGAGGCGTTTACCTATTCGACGGGAATGGAGGAGGTGGCCTACAACAGCGCTTACCTCTACCTGGCCAATCCCCAGCGGGGCCCCATTGATTATCCTCGGGTATTGCTTCCGCTGGATGGTTTTCGATTACAAAATGAAAGTGACATCATCAAAGAAACCACCAAGGGTAACAACCGCAAGGTGACGCTGGAACTGGAAAAAGACAATAGCGCCCCAAAACTAATCAATTACGATTTGGAGCTCAACTCCCAAAACTACAGCGGCAGGGATACGGCAATTGACCAAGGAATGGAAGTAGTGGTAGACTTTGGCCTGGGCATTCAAACGGATAAACCCCGTAAGGCCAAAGTGCGCCGGGCCAATGCGGACGAAAAACCTAATCGTTTTGATACCGACTAAGTGAATAAGTACCTCTTCTCCCTCGTGCTGGGGGCCTGGCTAATCGCCCTCCCCCCCAGCGCTGCCCAGCCGGACCAACGGCGGGTCGACCAGCTCAACCAGACCGCCTGGGAGCTGCGCAATACCCACCGCGATTCGGCTCTCCAATTGCTGCAAAGCGCCCTCCAACTGGCGGAGCGCCTGGACTACGGCCGGGGGAAGAGCCACAGCTACAATTACCGCGGCCTGATTTACGCCCGCCGTGGGCAATACGCCGCCGCCAAAACCGCCTACTACCGCAGCCTCGCCGAACGCCGCCGCCAAGACAGCGTCTCCCTCGCGCGGGTGTGGAACAACCTCGGTGCCCTCGAACAAGATCAGGGTACGCTCGACTCCGCCTTTTATTTCCTCAACCTGGCGGCGGGCATTTTTGAACGACACGCGGTGGACAGTTCCCTGGCCAGCGTCTACGACAACATCGCCAACGTCTACGTACGGCAAAAAAACTGGACGGCCGCCCTGCGCTACTACGAAAAGGGCATCGCCCAGCACCAGCGCTACAGCCGCCCCCGGAGCCTGGCCAATGCCCACTTCAACCTGGCCGGCTTTTACTACGACCAGGCCGATTCGGCGCAAACCGTCCACCATGCCCTGCTCGCTCGCCCGCTCTACGAAGGGCTGGACGATTGGAAGGGCGAGGCGGACATCCTCAACCTACTCGGGGCCCTCTACTGGGAAGCCGCCGACTTTCCCCGGGCCGAGGACTACTTCCGCAG
>CALCCH010000292.1 GCA_937899855.1 uncultured Saprospirales bacterium
CGTGACTGGGTTCAGACGTGTGCTCTTCCGCTTGGTAGCCGTACCCAGGCCCGCCGCTACGGGATCAAAGCTGTAGCTTATCCCATTGCCGTTGTCCGTTACTCCGGGGCCAGAATAGACTCCACCGTTCGGGGCGCCACCGACGATCGGGGCACCTTGGAGGGGAGCATCCAGACAGTAGTAAGGAGCCGTCTGTAGGGTAACGGTGGGCAGCGCAAAAACCTCAATATCGTCCGAAGCCATGGCATCACAACCGCTTATACCGACGGAGTAGATAATCGTTTGTACCCCAGCACCAGCCGCCATCGGATCAAAGCTGTAGGTCATGCCGTTGCCATCATCCGTAACCCCAGGTCCCGAGTAAACACCGCCCGTCGGCATACCGCCGCCGAGACCAGCTTGTACGCCCGCGTCGATACAAAGATCGGCTGGCGCCGTAAAGGTGGCCGTGGGTAGGGCAAGGACTTCCACATCATCCGTAGCGGAATTGGTACAGGTGTTGTCATCGGTAAAGGTGTAGGTAATGGTAGTTACGCCAACACCCGCTGCCGCCGGGTCAAAGTTGTAAGTCATGCCGTTGCCATCGTCCGTGACGCCAGCGCCCGAATACGTTCCGCCCGTAGGCGAGCCCCCACCGAGGCCCATCTGAACACCGTCGTTGATACAGACGTCAGCCAGGGCCGTAAAACTCACCGTGGGCAGGTCGAATACCGTAATGTCTTCCGAATCCGTATTGGTACAACCGTTCATGTCGGTAAAGGTGTAGACGACCGTGTGTACCCCAACGCCAGCCGCCGCTGGATCAAACAGGAGATTGACCCCGCCCGTGCTCACCCCGGGGCCCGAATAGGTACCCCCCGTGGGCTGTCCCACTACGGGTTGAACGTCGATGGGATCATCCACACAGTACTCCGTAGTGGTCAAGGTCAAGGTCACGCTGGGCAAGTCAAATACTTCGACATCGTCCATCGCCATGCCGTCACAACCACTGATGCCAACGGTGTAGGTGATGGTACTCACGCCAACGCCCGCCGCGATCGGATCAAAGCTATAGGTCATCCCGTTGCCGTCATCCGTGACGCCGGGACCCGAATAAACACCGCCCGTAGGCATACCACCGCCGAGACCAACCTGAACGCTCGCGTCGCTACAAAGGTCCGCCAAAGCGGTGAAGGTCACCGTGGGAATGGCCAATACTTCTACGTCGTCGGAAGCGGAGGCGGCACAACCGTTTCCGTCGGTAAACGTATAGGTGAGGGTGCTCACGCCAACGCCCGCCGCTGCGGGATCAAAGCTGTAGGTGACGCCGTTCCCGTTGTCGGTGACGCCGGGGCCGGAATAAACGCCCATACCACCGGTGGCGCTGGTATCCGGGAAGGGCAGCCCCCCACTGAGGCCGGTTTGAACACCGTCCGTGATACAGAGGTCGGCCAGAGCGGTAAAGCTTACCATAGGACCAGCGACGACCGTGACGGTACCCGTAGCCGAATTCGCTCATCCTTCGCCCTCGGTAAAGTTTTAGGTGATGGGTCTCACCCCCACGCCCGCCGCACCGGGATCTACTCTCAAGTCGACGCCGTTCCCGTTGTCGGTGACGCCGGGGCCCGAGAAGGTGCCCCCCGTGGGGCCGACTGCGGCATCAATGGTGAAAGGGGCATCCCCGTCGCAAAAGTCACCACCAACTTCGATAAAGACGAAGGGCGCCGCCAAGATTTCGAGTGTGGTCATGGCCGAGGGGCGGCAGGTCATATCGGCCGGGGCCGGACTGAGAATGGCGTAAATTTCGTAGTTGCCGGAGGCCATGATGCTGGCCGAAGAGAGGATAGCGGTCGTATTGCCCGCCGTCAGACTCCCAAAAGGAACCGTACCGAGTGAAGTTCCTCCCGTGTAGGGATCGCCGGGGGTCGAGGTAAAGGAAACGAATTCGATGCCGTAATCCATGTCCATATTGTCAGCGGAGGCCAGGTCGGCCAGGCCGCTGGCGGTGAGGTCGAAGGTTTCGTTGTCGCAGACGGAGGACGCCGAAGCCATGAGGCTAGCGACCGTGGGGCAAACGGGAATGAGCGGAGGCTCCGTTCCCGTAATCATAAAATTGTCGAAGGCAAATTCTTCATTCGAAGCGTCAAAAGCCAACTCGATCCGGATGTCGAGCGTGGTGCTGCCGTCGGGAATGTTAAACGTAAAGGCGGCAAAGGCTTGCGAAAGGGTACCCGCACCATTGGTAAAGGGAAAGGGTACTTCGGCATCGCAATCCGTAGTTTCGGGAAAGCCACCATTGGGGTTTTGAATCAAACAGTTCTGGTTGATGACATCCAATACGACCAAATCTTCGTTGAAAACATCACCTTGATCGTTGTCGTAGCGAAATTTTAGGGCCTGGGTGTAAGTACTTCCCCCGTCCGTACTGTAGGAGACGACGGCACCATCCAGGTAATCGTAGGTATTGGTTGGGTTGGAATTACCAACGGCAAAAAGGCCGGAGAATTGCAGATTCGTCCAGCCGGTGGAATTGATTTGGTTGAAGTCAATTTTTTTGTAGTCGTTGCCATCACCGATGCTACCACCGCTGTCCGTGTCATCGGTGTCCTCGCAGGCAAAGTAGAAGGTACCACTTTGGCCGGTGTAGGGCCCCGTGGCGTTGGTAATGTCGGAGCCATCGGTCCGTTGGAAGTGATCGTTACCCCCGTCATTGAATTCCGTTACCGAGGTATAGCGCGAGCCGTTACCGTCGGTTTCGAAATCTTCTTGCCACAAGGTTTGAGCGGGAAGGAGCCCCGTAAGGAGCAGGAGGAGAACGAACAATCCGGTACATCGCCACTGGAGGATGCCCCGGAAATTTTGGCCATAGCCAAAAAGGGAGAACTTGTTCATGGTGTAAGTTTTTTCTCGATACTATTAAGATTCTAAATTACAATCGGGAAACCACCACTCGGCAACAAGCGCTTGGCCTCCGGCTACTAACTATAAGATTCTGGAGTCCCGTTCGGAAAAGCTTTGGGGATTCCAAAATGGATTCAAATTGAGAATGCGGTGAGAAGTCGATTGCCCCGGCTGGGCAATACAATTAAATCGAGGTTTGTGGGATGTGTACGGTTTCGGGAGAGGGATTAATATGTTCTGGGACTTCTCCGCGGAGCATTTGGCGGTCCTGAAATGTGAGGATTGTTTCTTGGAGTTTTGGTCGTCAATCCGTTGGTTTTTAAACCCGCTGTTTTGCTCTCTACAAAAGTAGTGTTTTCACCTCAGCTTTGTATACCCTATTTAGGGTATTTCCGAGATAAGAATATATTAAATAATAAATGAAAATGGATCTATCGTCTTGATTTTGCGTCGTTTCAGACGCTTTGTCGATTAACAAACAAATCACCCCGACCGTTGGCGTACGACCGGGGTAATGCTTGAAAAAGAGCTTATCGAAAATCTTCTTAATACGAAAACGCGGGGCACTGAACCTTGACCGGACGACGGCTGCGGTTGTTGAAATCGAGCAGTTGTACAATCGAGAATTCAGGACCGCCACTACCGTAGCTTACCCGAGTCAGCGAAGACACGTTGATGTCAAAGGTGAAGGTCAAGTAGGTCTTTTTGTAGTCGAAGCGAACCGCCGCGACCAGGGCATCGGTGCCGGCGATGTCGCGCTCGGCGTGCCAGCGAATCCAGGCCCCAAAGTAGAGCGAAGTGGGATGGTCGCTGCGAAAGTCATTGCTGGTTTTGTATTTCCAAAAGCTACCGATGGTAATTTCCTGGTGGGGCCCCTGGTCTTTGAAGATAAAGCTGGGGCGCAGGCTGGATTTGCGGTTCAACTGGATGTCGCCACCCCCGTGGAGCGTGAGCTTGCGGTAAAGCAGCAGGTCCTGGGTGACGCCCTGTTCTTCAAAGAAGGAGACCAGCGGCCGATTGAGGTGGGACACGGCGGCGCCCAAGTGGAAGTTGGTTTGCTTGCTGACGGTGTAAAACCAGGAGATTCCGGCGGTGACGTCCAGGTAATTGATCCGATTGTCCGCCCCGTTTTGAATGGAAGGCTCGTAGTCAAAGGCGACGATCTTGTTGATGTCGATCCCGTTGGTCACGCGGGAGGCTTGTACCCCAAAGGAGACGTAATTCCCTCCCCGGCGCCCGTTGAGCGATTTCATGTAGGAGATGGCCCCCCCGACGAGATTGGTCTTGAAATCGACGTCGCCCGCGCGGTCGGTGTAGACTTGGAGTCCGCCCCCAAGCACGTCGCCGTTGACGAAGGTAAAAAGCTTCATGTCCGCCGCTCCGGCCGCCGTATGGTAGCCACGCGTGACGCTCTGCCACTGGCTGCGCGTATTGGCAATCAGCCGCAGGTCACCGTTGATCAGCCCGGTCATAGAAGGGTTGAGCAGGGTCGGTGAAGCGTGGATGTGGGAAAAGTGCACGTCTTGTGCCCCGAGGGTCAGGCTTAGGCAAAGGATGGGTAGACTAAGCAGGTTAAGTAATTTTCTGGTCATGTTGATTACCTCTTTCTTTTTTGGAATCGGCACAATTTGGTTATGTATGGCCGCTTAGCTGGCTAATATGGACGAAAGCGAGGGAGGTAGTAAACGAGGGGGGGGAAGTGAGCGAAGGAGGGATGGGGCTCCCTTACGAAAAGTCAATTTCTATGCCAAAAGACGCTACTGCTAAAGTTTCTGCCCGTCACAAATGGGAAGCAATTTTTCTTTTTTCGCGGCGCCAAAACAAAGGGCCAGCCTCCCGATGGGAAGCTGGCCCTCTTGCGGCGCGGCTGGCGTGCCCCGGGGGGGTTATTGTACGCTCAAGCGGAACGTCTGGCTACGGCCATCCGTCGCACTCACCTGCACCAGGTAAAGCCCCGCCACGGCGGGCGCTGCCACTTCCAAGCGGTTTTGGCCCGACGTCAGCACGGCCCGGAAGGCATTCAACTCCTGCCCGCGGTAATCCAGCAGGCGAATGGCCAGCTCCGAAGCCCGGTCGCTGTCGATCAGCAATTGGGCCGTGGCGCCTGGCGCCAGCAGGTTGGGGCGCAGCTCGATGGCGTACCCGTCGGACAGGTCGCGCAGGGAGCTGACCAGATCAACGGTGTAGGTGTAGCTGACCGTACAGCCATTGGCATCGGTGATGGTCACGGTGTAGTCGCCGGCCGGTACGTTGCTCAGGTCGGTGGTGGTAGCCCCGTTGCTCCACTCGTAGGAGTAGGGGGCCATTCCCCCTTCCACCATCACACTGATGCTACCATTGTCCGTTCCCGTATCGTCGACGATCATCGAGCTGCCTTCCAATTCCTCCAGCACGGTGAGGTTGAGGCTAAAGGTTGTCTCGCAATCGTTGGCCGTCATTTCCACAAAACTGTAGTTACCGGAGGTATTGAGGACATCTCCGCCAAATTCGATCGTTTCGCCCGCACAAAGCGTCACGATCTCGTGCGACTTGCTGGGCTCCACCACCAATTCGAGGACGACCAGACTGTCGCAACCGTTGACCGCGGGCAGGCGATCTTCGTAAACGCCCGTGGCAAAGTATTCCAAGCCGTTCCACATAAACGCTTCCCCCTCACAAATCACGGCGGACTCCATGGTCGACTCGGGCGCGTCGAGCACGGTGAGGTCAAGGACCAATTCTGCCGAACATTCGCCATTGTCGAGGGTCTGGGTGTATACGCCCGTCGCGCTGTATTCCTCGTCTCCCAGGCGGAAGACTTCACCCGCACAGATGGTCTGCTCGATCGTTTGGCTCGACCCGTCCTCCGGCAGTACGGTGAGGTTGAGGGTGACGATGCTGTCGCAGCCCGCTACGGTCTGCATGACCTCGGTGTAGGTGCCGGTGGTGGTATAATTGCTCGTTCCGAAAACGAAGCGGTCGCCCGCGCAGATGATTTCGGAAATTTGCTCGTCGTAGGCCGGTAGTACGGTCAGGTCGAGGACGACCTCCTGTTCGCAGCCAAAGGGCGACAAGGTCACCTGGGTGTAGACCCCGGTTTCGTCGTAGGCCGTAGCGCCCAGGATGTATTTTTCTCCGCCACAAATCTGCACCTCGATCATTTCGGTTTCGAAGGTCTCCACCACTTCGAGGAACAAGCTCACGATGCTATCACAACCCATCGTAGAGGTGTAGGCCTGGGTGTATTCTCCGGGCATGTCGTACGACTGGCCCGCAAATTCGTATTCATCGCCTTCGCAGATGGCCGCTTCGATGGCAATCTCTTTAGCCTGTACCGCCAGATCGAGATTGACGATGTTGAGGCAGCTGCCGATGGTAAACGTATCTTGGTAAAGGCCGGAAATCTTGTAGGTGCTGCCACCGACTACAACGCTATCCCCCTCACAGATCATCTCGCTGAGGTCCACGAAGTAGGTACAGCTAAAGCGGGCCAGGGAATTGTCGCCCGAGGCCGTGACGTAGATGTAGCGATCGTTGGGACTCAGGGCGATGCCACTACCATTGAGCAGGCCATTGACCGATTCCCGATCGTCGTAGCGCGTACGCTCGAAGGCCAGGGAACCCGTGGTCACGTTGAGGCGGAAACTGCTGATGGTGCTTTGGCCACTTCCGAGGACGTAGATGTAGAGTCCGTCCGAACTGATGGCCACTTCGTTGGCTCCTTCCAGGCCCGTTACCTCGTCCACGGCATCGACCATGGCCTCCCGGTAGCTCAACGCACCGGTTTCATCGCGGTCGAAGGTGACCAGGGCGTTGCTGCGGTTGGTGGCTACGTATACCTTACTGCCGTCGGGGCTGACCACTAGCCCACTGGGAGCGTCTAGGTAGCTGATGTTGGGATCGGTATTGCGGTAGACGCCCTCGAAGGTGAGGGTACCTTGGTCGGGGTTGCGGCTAAACCAGGCGATGGCATCGTCCGAGGCTCCGCTGAGGTAGAGCGATTGGCCATCCGGGCTGATGGTGACTCCGGCGGGACGGTTCAAACCGTCCACCCCATTTTCGTTGTCGGCAAAGGATTCCACGTAACTGAGCATTCCCGTATTTTCGTCGCGGGAGAAGACCACCAAGGTACCCTCCCAGAATCCGGTGGCGTATACGAAACTGCCATCCGAGCTGGTCGTCAAATTATTGACCCCATCCAGGCCGACCACACCATCTTCGGTATCGGTTAGTACTTGGACTTTGGTCAGCTCGCCCGTCATGGCATCGCGCTCAAAGACGTTGATTTGATCGTCCCAAAAAGATACCGAGTACACGTAGGCACCATCGGGGCTCACCATGACGCTTTCGATACCTCCCGAAAGATTGGCGGTTACCGTATCGACGAAGGTCATTTCCCCCGATAGCTCATCGCGCTCAAAAATCGCAATGGCCCCATCACCGCTACCGGCGGCGTAAATGTGACGTCCGTCCGGGCTCAGGGCCAAATCGTCGGCACCGGACAGGCCATCGACACCTTCGCCCTCGGGACCTTCGCTGGTGACGAATTCGACGTTGTCCATATCATTAAAGGCAAAGACGACGAAGGTATTTCCCCCAAAGTTGGTGACGAAGGCATTTCTCCCATCCTCACTGATGACTACCGAATTGGGAAAATCCATCCCCATTACGCCATCCACACCATTTTCCAGATTGTTGATCTGTACCAAACTACCGTCTGCCCCATTGCGGGCGAATACGGCCAGGGAACCGCTGGACCCACCGGTAGCCAGCAGGTGCTTGCCATTGGGGCTCATCGTAATGGCATTGACACCAAAGATTCCGCTGACCCCATCGACACCATTTTCGTAATGGCTACTGTAGGTCAGGTTGCCCATCTCATCCCGATCGAACAGGACGATGGTGTGGGATTCGATACCCGCGACGTAGGCTTGCTCGCCACTGGCGCTAAAACAGATGGCATAACTTCCCAGCATGCCCGCTACCCCATCGACGCCGTTGCGGATGACCTGCTGAAAGGTCAGCATCCCCGTGACGGCATCGCGTTGAAAGACGGTGACGGAATTGTCGCCGTAGCTGGTGACGTAGACATTATTGGCATCCTTGCTCACCTGGACCCCCACGGGGTAATTGAGATCGTTGACGTCGCCATTTTCGTCCTGTAGAATTTGGACGAACGTAAGCGTTCCCGTCAGGACGTTGCGGCTAAACACCACGACGGCGTTGTCGTCCGCTCCGGTGACGTATACAAAATTGCCATCGGGGCTAAAGTCAATGGCGTTGGCTCCCGAAATACCGTCGACGCCATCGACGCCGGTGGTATAGTTACTGACGAAGGTCAAGGCCCCCGTGATAACGTCGCGGCTAAAAACGGCCAGGGAATTATCGGTACTCCCCGCCACGTAGAGGTGATTGCCTTCGGGGCTCATGGTGAGGGCCATGGCCCCACCGATACCCGCCACCCCGTCGATGCCGCCCTTGAGCGAACTCTGGTAGGTCAATTGTCCGTCGTCCTCCCGGGAATAAACATTGATGGCATTGGCGGAAAAACTCGTTACGTAGACGTGTTTTCCCGAGGGGCTGACCACGACGCTGGAGGGAGTTTCCAGCAGCGGTTTTCCCAAACCGTCGAACACCATCCCTTCGTAGTGCAACTGGCCGAAGAGGGGTATCGTTAGGAGGGTAAACAGCCAACTCATGGTTAATGGGTAAAACAACTTCAATTTCATCGGTATTTAATTTATGTGGGATAAATGATTAACGCTGCGATTTACCTTTGAGTAGGCATTCATGGTGGGCCAAAAATGGAAGGTTAGTGTAGGTGCTCTCAAAAGTCTTCATATGAAAAATGAAAATCATATGCATCTGTTAGTCAAGTGCTTGCGCACTGTAAAACCAATACTGAGGGATCAAAAGCTATACCAATGGCGGTAGAAAGTGGGGGCAGCGGATCATACAAAACGGGATTGTGTGACAGCACAAAAAAAGCTGCCCCGAAACGCGTCCGGGGCAGCCGATCTTTATGGATAGAATAACTGCTTTACGATGAATGGGGAGGCTTCGTAATTCCTCCTATTTAATGATGGTCACGTTACCCGTTTTGGTGAATGGTTCACCGTCCAAACAGGTGCCCTCCAAGTAGTAAACGTACACCCCGGGATTGAGGGCTTGGCCCCGGAAAGTACCGTCCCAGAATACCTCGACGTCCGGCGTTTGGTACACCATTTCTCCCCAGCGATTGTAGATGCGCAGCATCGAAACATTGCGCAGTCCTTCGTAGCGAATGACGAATTCGTCGTTGAATCCGTCGCCGTTGGGCGAGAGGATATTCGGAATATCAAACTGCGCATTGGCACAGGCGTCATCGACCCGAACGATGTATTCGGAGCGGGACGTACAGCCGTATTCGTTCTCCAGCAGGACCTCGTAGGTCGTGGTCAGGAGGGGCGAAACGGCAATCTCCGTACAATCTTCACAGATCACCTCGCCATCCATCGACCAAGTCATCATGGCTTCGGGCTGGTCGGTAAAGACTTCGAGTAGGAGGCTGTCGCCCTGGAGGACCCGAATGTCTTCGGCGAGAATGTTGGCAGCGGGTGGGCTGACGACTTCTACCGTAACGGTGGTTTGTACCACGGTACCCAGACAGCTGAAGGCGCTGACCGTATAGGTCGTAGTGGCTCGCGGAGAGGCGACGGGGTTCGGACATTCCACACAACTCAGTCCCACGCCTGGGCTCCAGTAAACCTCGGTGGCTCCTTCGGTAAACAATTGGACTGCATCCCCCAGACAAATCGTCTGATCCTCGACGTAGATCTGTACCGTATCCTCTACCACCAGGGTCGTATGGACTACGCTGTCGCAGCCAAAGATGGATTGGAGGGAATCGGTGTACAAACCGCTCTCCGTCTGGTAGGCACCGGCGAGGAGGAGGCTATCGCCTTCACAAATCCGTATCTCTTGTTCCTCTACGCTGTGACGCCGTACCGTGAGTTGGGTCAGGACGAGGCTATCGCAACCGCTCTGCGCGGTCAGGGTATCGACGTAATTACCGCTGATGGTTTGGTAGGCGCCCGCCAGGAAGAGACTGTCGCCTTCACAAATATTGGTGGTGAGCAAGGTATTCAATTGGGGGACGACCAACAAGTTGGTAACCCAAATACTGTCGCAACCGGCCTCCGTTTGGTAGACGTCGGTGTAGTAACCCGTGGTCGTCTGCTCGGCGCCACCGGCAGCGTAGCTTTCGCCGATACAAATCTCCACATCCACCGTATCGCGATAGGTGGGCAGGAGCACCAGCTCCGTCACGACCGTACTATCGCAGTCCGCCACCGTTTGGAAGGACTGGGAATAGTAGCCCGCTCCCCGGACGTAGGTGTCGCCGATGAGGAGGCTATCCCCAGTACAGATGGTGGTGAGCAAGGTATCGCGATAAACCGGGTGGACGATCAGGTTGGTTACGACTACGTTGTAGCAGCCATTGCTCGTGAGCAAGGTATCGTAATAGGTACCGGCAGTACTTTCGAAGACGCCGTTGATAAAGTAGCGTTCCCCCTCACAGATTTCGGCGGTGACGTTGGTCACGTAGATCGGGGTGATGCTGACTTGCCACAGGACGATGCTATCGCAGCCAAAGACGCTTTGCAAGGAATCGGGGTAGGTTCCGGCGCTGCTGACGTATTCACCCGCAATCAGTAGCGAGTCGCCTTCGCAGAGGGTCACCGGTAGGTTTTGTTCGTAGGTCGGATGGACGGTCAGGATGGTACGGATGGTACTGTCGCAACCGGCCACCGTCTGGTAAACATCGAAGTAGGTTCCGCTCTCGGTCTGTTCTGCTCCACCGGCCAGGTGGCTATCGCCCGCGCAGATGGCGACGAGGCTATCGATCAGGTAGGTGGGTTGAACGATCAATTCGGTCACCAGTACGCTATCGCAACCGTGCATATTGGTCAGGGTATCGCGGTAGCTACCGGAAGTATTTTGATAGCTCCCCGCTAGGAAGAGGCTGTCGCTGGCGCAGATTTCGACACTCAGGAAGGTCGAATCGGTCGGCAGGATGGTCAGCGTGGTGGCCAGGATGCTATCACAACCCAAGCTGCTGCTCAGGGTATCGTAGTAGATGCCATCGGTACCTTGGAAGGCGCCTCCCAGGAGGAGAGAGTCACCCGCACAGATGCTGGCACTGAGGTCTACTTGGTAAACGGGGTGGACGGTCAGGGTGGTTAGGAGAATGCTGTCGCAGCCCTCCACGGTCATCAGGCTGTCGGCGTAAACGCCGGCCGTGGTTTGGTAGGCCCCAGCGAGGAGGATGGAATCCCCTCCGCAGATTTCTGCCGTCAAGTCGATCGCGAATACCGGATGGACGGTCAGACGGGTCACGATGATGCTGTCCAGGTTGTCGCTATTCAGGAAGGTATCGCGGTATACACCCGGCACGTTTTGGTAGGCACCGGCGACGAAGAAGCTATCCGAGGCACAGATGGCAATCGCCACCGAATCGGTACAGGTAGACAGCACCGTCAGATCGGTAACGATTACGCTGTCGCAACCATTGGTCGTCTGGTAGAAGTCGACGTAGATGCCCGTGGTCGTTTGGAGCCCCCCTTCCGCAAAGACGCCGTCACCCGGACAAACTGCGTAGGCGAAGGTATCGCGGTAGGTGGGCCAGACGTCCAGCGTAGTGACGATGATGCTGTCACAACCGGCTACCGATTGCAAGCTATCGACGTAGACGCCCGCGGTATTTTGGTAGGCCCCCGCGAGGAGGAGGCTGTCGTTGTCGCAAATGCTCCGTGCCACGTCTTGTAAGTAGGTAGGTGCAACGATCAGGTGCGTCATCACCACGCTATCGCAACCCTCGACACTCGTCCAATTATCCGTATACCAACCCGTCTGGTTTTGGTAAGCACCGGCAAGGAACAAGCTGTCGCCATTACAGATGCGAGCCGTATCCTGGTGATCGTAAACGGGATTGACCACGAGGTTTGTCACGATGATGCTATCGCAGCCTACCGTGGAGTTCAGGGTATCGGCATAGTAGCCCGCCGTGCTTTGGAAGGCCCCACCGACAAAAAGTTCTTCTCCCTCGCAGATGTCCGCGAAGAGGGTATCTGCGTAGACCGGCAATACGATGACGTTGGTAATGATGACGCTATCGCAACCATCCATGGTCAAAAGGCTATCGATGTAGGTACCAGCTTCGGTCCGCAATGCGCCAGCGGCGTAAGTGCTCTCCCCGCTACAAATGACTGCTTCGTAGACATCGGCGTAGATGGGGAACAGTTCGAGTGTGGTTAGGATAACGCTATCGCAACCGTTAATCGAAGTGAGGCTGTCCGTATAGGTACCCGCTAGGGTCTGGTAAGCACCCGCCAGGAATAGGCTGTCGCCCGGACAGATGTTTGTCGTAAAGGTTCGTACGTACTCGGGGTACAGACTCAACTGTGTCGTAATGATGCTGTCGCAGCCCGCCATCGTGCTCAGGGTATCTACGTAGTTGCCCGCCGTCGTTTGGTAGGCACCCGCTAGGAACAAACTGTCACCCGGGCAGATTTCCGCTTGGACCGTCTCGGCGTATACCGGGTTCACCGTCAGGATCGTCACTACCGTGCTGTCGCAGTTATTTACCGTCGGGTACACATCTACGTAGCTGCCACTCGTCGTTTGGATGCCTCCACCCGCCGTGATACTCTCACCCGTACAAATCTCCGCGTACACCGTATCCCGGTACACCGGATGTACCGTCAGGTCCGTCACAATGATGCTGTCGCAACCACTCGTCGTTTGTAAACTGTCGAAGTAGATGCCACTCGTCGTTTGAATTGCTCCACCCGCCGTGATGCTACCACCTTCGCAGAGCTCCACAAAGACCGTATCTTGGTAGGCTGGCCAGATGGCTAAGGTCGTTAGGATGACGCTATCGCAACCGTTGGTCGTCGTCAGGCTGTCCGTGTAGGTTCCCGCTAGGGTCTGGTAAGCACCCGCCAGGAATAGGCTGTCGCCCGGACAGATGT